>DASPOR010000022.1 GCA_035625915.1 Alphaproteobacteria bacterium
CGGCACCCCTTGTCGAGAAAGGGTCGGCCCCGCGTATCGAACTGATCCGCCTCGACCGCACCATCGCCGATCTCGAAGGCCAGCTCTCCTCGACCCGGATCTCGATCCCCCGCGCCGAGGCAGCACGGGATGAAATCAAGCGCAAGATCGACGAGAAGATCGCGACCTTCCGCTCCGATACGAGTGCGGATTTGGCAAAGCGCCGGTCCGACCTCATGGCGGTCACGGAGAAAATCACGGCAGAACAGGATCGCGTGACCCGCACGGAAGTGCGCTCGCCCGTCCGCGGCACGATCAAGGAAATCAAGATCAACACGATCGGCGGCGTCATTCGCCCCGGTGCCGACCTTGTGGAGATCGTCCCCCTCGAGGACACTTTGCTTGTCGAGGCCAAGGTGCGCCCCTCCGACATCGCCTTTCTCCGGCCCGGTCAATCGGCCATGGTGAAGATCAGCGCCTACGATTTCTCGATCTATGGCGGCCTCAAGGCGCATCTCGAGCAGATCAGCGCCGACGCCATCCAGGAGGAACGGGGCGATGGCAAGGGTGGAAGCTTTTTCCGTGTGACGCTTCGCACGGACAAGAACCACCTGGGGAGCGAACAGAACCCGCTGCCGATCATTCCGGGCATGACGGCGAGTGCGGAAATCCTCACCGGGCAGAAGAGCGTGCTCGACTATCTCCTGAAGCCCGTCCTCAAGGCGCGCGATCGCGCCCTGCACGAGCGTTGAAACCGCTAGGAGAGGCCTCTCATCCTTCGAGACGGGACCTTCGGTCCCTCCTCAGGATGAGGACCATTTTTCACAGCACTTCCTCATCCTGGGGGCCAAGGCGAGCGGCAGCGAGCGTCTCGAAGGATGAGGACCATTTTTCACAGTACTTCCTCGTCCTTCGGGATGGGACCTTCAGTCCCTCCTCAGGATGAGGAAAATCTATTTACCGCAGTCCCTCATCCTGAGGAGCGAGCGACTGCGAGTATCTCGAAGGATGAGGTCAATCGCTGCGGCGCTTGGAAAGAATGCGCAGGGCGTCAAGGTCGCCTCGGATCAAGGCTTCTTTCTTCGCCCGTCGCCATCCCTTGAGTTGCCTTTCGGCCTCGATGGCGTCGGTTATGCGATCGAATTCCCAATGGAACACGAGTTCGACCGGCCGGCGTCGAAGCGTATATCGTTGAGATCGAGCGATTGAAGCAAATCGGCGATCGAAAGGCTAACGCCGTCCGGCAAGGTAACAAGCGTCGAGCCGTCCGGGCTCGAGCCATTTGGAAACCCTTGCAATATGAGCGTTCCGCCGTTCGGAAAATCGAAAACTAAGTCGCCACGAATAGCGTGCGAGGGAACGTCTAGCGGGTTGAACTCGAAGACAAGTTCCTGACCGGGCGCAATGTCGACGGTGAGATGCTCGTTCGCCGCTGGCGCCTTGACGACCATCGGAGAGGGGCCGGATTGAGTTGCAGAGGTTGCCGCAACTTGAATCGTCGGGTCAGTAAGTCCTGCAGAATCCAACATTGTCATCTCTAATATTAGGTAACGCAAAGGTGGCATCTCTATGAGACGACTCACCCCAAGATAGTATTCCACAGGCTATATCAGCATGCAAATGTATTTTGCAAAACCCCCGCGCCATTACTTTGCTATACTGAGCTCCTCTCAGGATTACGACGTAGATCAAATATAAGTATTATTTAATTTTAAGAATAAATGACGCAAAAACATCGAGTTCGCCAGAGTGCCGGGCGAGGCCCCGGGCCGGATCGTGCGGGCCGCTTGGTGGTGACAAGTCGGTAAGTGCATCCTCTCTAAGGGCAGGTGCGATCGAAGCAGGCGACCGAATCTTGTCCTGGCAAGGGGCCGCCATGTCGAAGCCGCCCAAGGCGTCCCGAGGCGATACTATGGACAGGTCATCGGACGATGTGTCAAAACCTCGCAGCGACGCGTGCGTTCGCTGCAATGAGATGTGGGCTCAGGGCCGGGCGGGGCCGGCGAAACGGGCCTCGCATATCGACCGCAACGATGGACTATCGGGCAGGCCTGCAACTGTGCTGAATGTGCCGCGAACCTCGGTAATCCTCGCAACCGCGCTCCTGTCTGCGACAGGGGCAAGTGGCGGCGAATTCAACGGACCGACCGTCCGCGCATCATCACAAGCAAGCTTTCTCGTAGCACCCACGGTCCATTCGACGAATATGGCACGGTTCGAGAAATGGCGCGATTTGCTTGCGCGATGGGCGCGTGAGCAACGTCTCGCGGCGACAACGTGTGCTGCCAGCAATTCTGTCAATTGTGTGCCGCCGGAATGGCAGCGCTTATTGAAGGATTTGGCGCAGCTCTCCGACCGGGAGAAGCTGGAGCGTGTCAATTCCGCGCTCAATCGCCATCCCTACGTTTCCTCCTATCAGAACTGGGGCGAAGTCAATTACTGGGAAACGCCGTTCGAGTTCCTGCGCAGAAACGGACAGTGTCAAGACTACTCGGTCGCCAAGTTCATGATGCTGCGGGCCACGGGATTTCCAAACGAGCGCCTTCGAATCGTCATTGTGCACGACGACGAGCGGCAACTCGACCACGCCGTTCTGATCGCCTACGTTGACGGCGAAGCCTTGCTTCTCGATAACCAGTTTACAAGTGTGGTGCCGGCCGCAAAAGTTCGCCGATATCGCCCCTACTATTCGATCAATGAAACGGGGTGGTGGCTCTACATCGCCGAATCGAACGACCGTGGACATGGGGCTCGGGGCTTGGACTAGTGCGGTGGATTTGAAGTTCCTAGCATTTTGGTCGCATCCGCGTTTAGGAACTTCAAATCCGAATACCACACGAGATACAATATATTCCTCGTGTGGCTTTGAATCCGAAGTTCGCTCACGGCCCCGGCCCCTAATGTGGCGAATTTCGGATCCGCCACGCGAGCCGTTGGCGGATGATGCCGCGAGGGCCTTAACCCGCGACCCGTTCATATCCTTCCAGGTTTGCCGGCAAGGACGTCCGCGAGCTTGTCAAACGAGCCACTCCAGCCGTGATCGTGGCTATCGCGCGACTCTTTCGTTTCAAACCGGCCATGGCGAATCGTCATCTCCGTTTTCCGGCCGATCGCTCGGCACGTGATCTCTGCCACCGACTCGTGGCCGCTGCGGTGCCCATGCCCGTCTTCCTCCCATGCCCAGGTGAAGACGAGCCGTTCGGGGAATATGATCTCGCGGTAAACGCCGCTCACCGTATAGACCTTGCCCGACTCGTCGTGCATCCGAATGCGGTAGGATCCGCCCGGCCGTGCATCCATTCTCACCACCTCCGCCTTGATGCTGCGCGGCCCGATCCAGCGCGCGATACGCTCAGGTTCAATCCAGCTTCGAAACACTTCCCCGGGTGGTGCATCGAACACTCGCGTCAACTCGAGCGAAAGGGCTTGATCAGCTTCCGCGGCGCTGGGCTTGCTTGGACTTGCCATGGATCTTCTCCCTGGATTTGCGCGAACCGCGAAGCTGCCGGTCGAGCCGATCGAACCTCTCGTTCCAGAAGCGGCGATAGAAGGCGATCCATTCGGCCGCCTCACTCAGTGCATGCGCGTTGAGACGACACCGTCGATGCTGCCCGTCACGCGTACGAACGATCAGCGCCGCGCGCTCAAGCACCTTCAAATGGCGCGAGACCGCGGGAAGGGAGATGGCGAACGGCGCTGCAAGTTCGTTGACCGTCGCCTCGCCGAGTGCAAGCCGGGCGAGTATCGCGCGACGCGTCGGATCGGCAAGGGCGGCGAAAGTGCCGTTGAGATTCGATGCGTCTATCACTTGTTTTATCCGTTAATTAACGCATATGTTAATTAACGCCGCGACAGTCTCTGGTCAAGTGCGGACGAGTATTTGCGCCAGCGCGAACCGAGGGTCAGTTCAAGCCTTGTGGGGTGCCGGGCGCCTCAAGTCTTCCTTTTCTTGGGACCGGACCGAGTGATCCCCTGCAATCATCAAGTAGACCGCTGGCACCACGAAGAGCGTGAAAAGGGTGCCGATCGCAAGGCCGCTCGCAATCACGAGTCCCATGTCGAAACGGGATACGGCACCCGCACCGCTCGCGACGATTAGCGGCACGACGCCGAGTACCATCGCCGCAGTCGTCATCAGGATCGGTCGCAAGCGAATGCTGGCGGCCGCCTCAATCGCTTCGCGCTTCGATTTGCCTTGCCGCTGCAATTCATTGGCAAACTCGACGATCAAGATGCCGTGCTTGCTGATGAGGCCCATCAGCGTGACGAGTCCGACTTCGGTGTAAATGTTGAGGCTCGCCCCGCCGATCCCGAGACTTATGAAAATAAGCGCCCCCGCGATCGACATGGGCACCGAGACGAGGATGATAAGCGGATCGCGGAAGCTTTCGAAAAGGGCCGCGAGGGAGAGGAAAATAATAATCAGGGCGAATGCGAACGTCGTAACGAAACCGCTCGACTCCTGAACGTATTGCCGCGTCAGGCCGCCGTAATCGATCGAATAACCCTGGGGCAACGTCTTCGCGGCGAGGGCGCGGAGATAGGCAAGCGCATCGCCCAGTGCCACGCCCGGAGTGGCGACACCTTGGATCGTCGCGTCGTTGATCTGCTGAAAATGATTGAGCGACTCAGGCTCGGTCTTCGTGGTGATACGCGCGACGGTGGAGAGTGGCACCGGGATGCCGTTCACCGAGCCAATATAGTAATCGAGAAGTTGATCCGTGTTGAGGCGGTAGCGCTGCTGCACCTGCGGTATCACCTTATAGGAACGTTGATCGAGCGCGAAGTAATTGATGTAGCCGCCACCCAGCATCGACGTCATCGCACCGCCCACGTCGCTCATCTTCATCCCGAGTTGCGCCGTCTTGTCGCGATCGATCTCGACGGTCGACTCGGGCTGATCGAGCTTCAAATCGCTGTCGAGAAAAATGAACATTCCACTTTTGACCGCCTCTTGAAGGAATTGCTGCGCAACGTCGTTCAATTGCCCAAAGGGCTCGGTCGTACCGATGACAAACTGGACCGGTAGTCCCTGGCTGCCGGGAAGCGGTGCCGGCTGGAAGGCGACCACCCGCACACCTGCCACTTCGCGGCTTAATTGGGTCTGGAGGCTTGGTTGGATGTCATTTGAGCTGCGCGTGCGCTGGTCCCACGGTTTGAATACCATGCCGCCGATCGACTGGCCCGGCACGTCGATTTGGAAAACGTGGTCCATCTCCGGATATTGAGTGAAAATCTCGTAAAGTTGCCGCGCATAAAGCTGGCGCTGTTGCAGCGTCGCCGTCGGGGGTGCAATGGATTGGGTAATGATGACCCCCTGGTCCTCCTGCGGGGCGAGTTCCGTCTTGGCACTCGAATAGAGGAAATAGATGCTGGATAGCACGATCGCGGCGAATAGGCCCGTAACCGGCAGATAATTCAAGCTGCCGTGGAGCCAACGCTCGTAAGGCCGGCGTACCTCCTCGAATCTGCGGTCGATGAAATCGATCAGCCGATCCTGCCAGCCCCGATCATCCAATGAATGCTGTTTCAGCAAACGCGAACACATCATCGGCGAAAGCGTGAGCGCTATGATTGCCGAGACCGTGACTGCGCCCACGAGCGTGAAGGCGAATTCGGTAAAGAGGGCACCCGTCAAGCCCCCCTGAAAGCCGACCGGAACGTAAACCGCGACGAGCACAACCGTCATGGCGATGATCGGCCCACCGAGCTCGCGAGCGGCCAGGATCCCCGCGTCGATAGGCTTCATGCCTTCATCGAGATGCCGATTGACATTTTCGACGACGATGATCGCGTCGTCCACCACGAGGCCGATCGCCAGGACCAAGGCGAGCAACGTCAAGAGATTTATCGAGAAGCCGAATATCAGCATCATCGTGAAGGTGCCGACCAGAGACAGCGGAATGGCAATGGTCGGAATGAGGACCGAGCGCGGAGAGCCCAGGAACGCAAACACGACGAATGTCACGATCAAGAGCGCCTCGATGAGCGTGCGCACGACTTCGTTGATCGCGCTGTTCACGAATGCGGTCGAGTCGTAGACGATCTCTCCATTCAGGCCCTGCGGCAGCTGCGACTGTATCTCCGGGAATATCTTGCGCACACCCTTGATGACGTCGAGGAGATTGGCGGCCGGCGCCACTTGGATGCCGATATAGACCGCCTTCTTCCCATCGAAGCCGACTTCCGTCTCGTAGTCCTCCGCTCCCAACGTCACCTTGGCGACGTCCTTGAGGCGCACGATCGCATCGCTCGAGTGCTTGATTATCAGGTTCCTGAA
Source organism: Alphaproteobacteria bacterium (assembly GCA_035625915.1). Lineage (NCBI taxonomy): Bacteria > Pseudomonadati > Pseudomonadota > Alphaproteobacteria > Alphaproteobacteria bacterium. Next base: position 6,260 of record DASPOR010000022.1, read on the forward strand.
CTGCTCGACCGAATGCAGGCTCGTAGAGGCGGACAGGTTGACCTGCACCATCTGCCCCTTAGTATTGCCGAGGCCGGAGATATAGTCGTTTTCGCTCAGCGCTTGGCTGACATCGGCGGCGGAAAGGCCGTAAGCGGCGAGCTTGGCGGGATCGAGCCATGCACGAAGTGCAAAATTCTTGGCGCCGAGAATTTCTGCAGTCTGCACGCCCTCGACCGCCTGCAATTTCGGCTGCACAACGCGAACCAAATAGTCGGTGATCTGATTCGCGGCGAGCACGTCGCTGTTGAAGCCGATATACATCGCGTCGATGGTCTGGCCCACCTTCACGCTCAGCACCGGCTGCTGCGATCCCGCCGGCAATTGGTTGAGCACCGAATTCACTTTGGTGTTGATTTCGGTGAGTGCTTTGTCGGCGTCGTAGTTCAGGCGCAGGTACACGGTGATTGTGCTGACGCTCAACTGACTCGTCGAACTCATGTAGTCAATGCCGTTCGCCTGCGCGATCGCCGTCTCGAGCGGCGTCGTAATGAAACCCGCAATCACCTCGGGGTCGGCGCCGTAATAGGTCGTGCTGATGGTGACGACGGCATTTTCCGTGCGCGGATACTGCAGGATCGGCAGCAGTGCGGCCGAGCGCAACCCCAGCACGAGGATCATCAGGCTTACGACCGACGCCAAGACGGGCCGGCGGATGAAAATGTCCGTGAATTTCATCGGGGTCGCTCCGCCTTATTGATCGACCGGCAAGGGATTGGCGTCGGCCGTCGGCTTGATCGTATTGTCGATGAGGACGGGCGCTCCATTGCGCAACTTGTTCTGGCCGGCGCTGACGACCATCTCTCCTTCCTTCACGCCACTCGTGACGGCAACCTGATCGCCACGGGTAGCACCCGTTGTAACGAATGTCTGGCGTGCGACAAGCTGCTGTTGGCCGTTAGCTCCCTTGCCTTTGTCGTCGACCACATAAACGGTGCTGCCATAGGGATTGTAGGTAATGGCGGTCAGCGGCAGGGTGACGTAGCGTTTCGGCGCGCCGATATCGATGCTCACCGACGCGAACATTCCCGGCAGCAGGCTGTGGTCGGCGTTGCCGAGAGTGGCGCGGACTTGAACATTGCGCGTACTCGAATCGACCTTTGGGTTGACTGCGGTGATCGTGCCGGGGAATTTCTGATTCGGGTAGGTGTCGACCGATGCCTCGAGGGATTGGCCAACCTTGATCTGATCGAGGTCCTGTTGGGGGAGATAGAAGTCGACGTAAATCGGATCGAGGGACTGAAGCGTGACGATCGTCGTACCCGCGGCAAGATATTCGCCGAGGTCCACTTGTCGAATGCCGAGCCGGCCGGCGAAGGGAGCACGAATGAATTTATAATCGACCGTCGCCTGCTGCTGGGCGACCTGAGCCTCGAGGCTCTTGAGCGTCTGCTCGTCGGTATCGACGGTTTGCTGGCTCACCGCCTGCGCCTTCAACTGACGCAGGTCCCGCTCGTAGGTGATCTTTGCGAGCGCTGCGTTGGCCTTCAGCGATTGCAGCTTGGCGAGATCATCCGCCGAGGTCAACTCGACGAGCAAAGTGCCCTCCTTGACGTCGGCCCCGGACTCGAAGTGGATCGCCGATACGTTGCCGGAGACTTGGGAGCTAAGATCGGCGCCATTCACGGCGCGCAGGGTGCCCACGGAGTCGACGTGCGCCTGCCAGCCCTGCTCGGTTGCTGGCGTGGCCGATACGGTCTGCAGGGGCGCTCCCTGTGACGCGAAGTATTGCTTGATCTTGTAGTTCTTGAACGCCTGGAAGCCGAAAATGCCGCTGAGCACCAATCCGACCACGATCAGCATCACGATCATGCGCTTCGCCATCGCCTCAATCTCCGTTTCTCGCTATCGCACCATCTCGCTTCGCCGTCATCGGATTCGAAATACTAGGGGCCGATCTCAACGAACGTTTCAGGTGCTCCGTAATCCGGCGGCAAGTCCTTGCGGTTCCACCAACCGCCGCCAAGAGCCACGAACAGGGCAGCCGTGTCCGCGTATCGGCTGGCCTGCGCTTGCACGAGACCGATCCTCGCTTGTTGGTACGTTTGCTCGGTCGTGAGCAACGAGAGGTACGTGATGGCACCTGCCTGATACTGCGTGCGCGTTATGGCGAGGCTGTCGGCGGCCGCGCGCACCGCAGCGAGCTGTGCATTCACGGCGTTTGCATCGGATTCGAGTGCGCGCAAAGTGTCCGCGACGTTCTGGAAGGCGGAGAGCACCGTGCTGCGATAAATGGCGTCCGATGCGTCGAATGCAGCGACCGCAGCGCGTTTCTTGTGAAGCAAGGTGTCAGCGTCGAAAATTGTCTGAGTGGCGCTGCCCGCGATGTTCCAAATGGCGGTGCCGCTCGAAAACAGGCCGCCGAATCCGGTGGCACTGCTGCCGAGCTGGCCCGTGATGTCGAACTGCGGGAATTGATTTGCCGTGGCAACGCCGATTGAAGCGCTCGCCGCGTGCAGCTCCGATTCCGCAGCACGCACGTCCGGGCGTTGCTCGACAAGTTTCGATGGCAGGCTGACCGGGAGTTCTTGCGGCAATTGCAGCGAAGCAATGTCGAACTTTTCGTTTATGACTTCGTTGGGAAACCGGCCGATCAAATTTGCGAGCAGGTCGCGCTGTTGGGCCAATTGCTTCTCCAACGGCGGCAAGGTCGCACGCGTCTGCGCGAGTGTCGCCGCTTGGGCAAGTACAGCGACCTTGGAGGTGCCGCCAAGTTCGAATTGATGCTGCAGCACGTCGAGCTCCTGGGATTCGATCTCGATGATGTCCTGGGTCGCCGCGATCTGATCCCGCAGGGAGGCTTCTTCGATTGCCGCCGCGACGACGTTCGACGTGAGAGTGAGATATGCGGCCTCCAGCTCGAACGCGTCCATTTCCGCTTGGGCTTGGAGCGATTCGACCTGCCGTCGCGTGCCGCCCCAGACATCGACCGCGTAGGAGACATTCACCGACGCGGTAACAAGGTTGAATGCCGGAATATTGGCCGGCACGCCAAACGATTCGCCCGAGATCTTCGAGTGCTGAGGCGTGAAGTTGACGCTCAAGGTTGGAAAGAGAGCGCCCTCCTCTGCATAAACGTTTTCTTGCGCCTCGCGCAGCGTTGCCTCCGCGGACTGTAACGAAGGATTCGCCTTGAGCGCACGATCGATCAAGGTATTGAGCGCTTCGGAGCGGAAGAGCGTCCACCACTGACCCGAGATGTCGCGGCCCTCGACGAAATGTTGGGCCTCGCCGCCATGCACGTCGGACGAAGCGGTGGCGACGGGCAACGGCTCCGGCGTGTAGCCCGCCCCTTGGGGAGCCGGCGGGCGCGTGAAGTCCGGGCCGAGCTCGCATCCCGCCGCGACACTGGTCGCAGCGATCGCCGCGATGAACGCAACGCCGCGGCGCAATGTATCGATCCTATGAGGGCGGTTGCCCGTCGTCATCGCCTGGAACCTTCGACCGAAAAAATTGCCTCCGCATGCCGTCGCACGATCTTCTGGATCGCCGCGATCCGGTACTCGCCAAAGTCGGACCATCCGAGGGCGCGGCGCGTTGCCTTGTTGCAGAAGATCACGACCTGACCGATCATCGCGATTGTTCGAAGGACGACTTGCTCGTCGTCCACGGAGAGCGCCAAGAGGCGCGCTATCAGCATCGCGCACGGCTCGAAGATCTGTTTTTTCCCCCTTTCGTGCAGCGGATCGAGTGCGGCTGTCTCCTCGACCTCCGAGCGCGCCCAGAGAAGCCGCCGGCTTTGCTGATGCTCCTTGTCGAACACGACCAGGACGAAGGCATCGAGCATTTCGCACAAGTGATCCAGGAGTTCCCTCGGCGATGGTTCGCCGCCGTCAAGAAGAGTACGCACGCGCTCGGCGATTGGATTCATGCGCGTTTCCATTTGCCGAACCATGTAGTCAATGACCGCGCGGTAGAGACCCTCCTTGCTGCCGAAGTAGTACTGGATGGCCGGGAGGTTTACGCCTGCCCGTTCGGCCAGCGTGCGTGTGCTCGCACCGTCGTATCCCTCGACTGCAAAGATCTCGATCGCGGCGTCGAGAATCCGACGACGCGTGTCCTCACCCCGTTGATAAGTGCCTGGGCGATAATGCCGTTCGACGTTGCTCATCCCATCCTTCCCCGAAAGCCCGGTGCTTTATTCCATACAAGTGATAATGTCAATCGATAGATAATATTTCAAAAAGACCCTAACGCACTGCACCGGCCTGCGAATGCGCTAAAATAAATTGTGTCAAATCATACGCTTATGAAATTCGATCCCGACACACCGGCGACGTGGGCTCGCACCGGAGGCGGGCCGCGAACTTTAATAGCGATTCACGCAGCGATCGCGTGACCGATTTGAATCAACAGCCACCCGGCCGCCCGTGATACATTTCCCATACGGTCACTGGGGAAACCGGATACCTGCCAGCACAGGCCTTTAGGTACCTCCGATGGAATGGATAGGGCGGGCGCCCCTCGGTTCAGGGGATCCGCCAAACGGGCTTCGCAGCACTTGGAGGGACGATGAGAACCAAACTCGTCATGCTCGCCACGTCACTTGCGTTAGTTGCCGCGCTGTCTGCATGTGACACGGGCTCCACCAGTTCCAACACACCAGAAGGGCAACTGATGCAGGCCCGCGAGAGGCTGAGTGCCGATCTCAAGCAGTGCACGGCCGAGCATGGATACGATCCAGAGAATACCGCCAGCATCCCGGAGAATGCACTTGCTCCGCACGAGCTAGAATGGCGTCAATGCGCCTATTCTGCCGTGCGGAATTACGAGCAATCCAATCCCTCTTTGAGCGTGCTTTACGAACAGCTTATTTCCGAGGACATGCGTATGACGCAGGCGATCCAGCAGGGGACGATGACGCGTAGCCAAAGGCGCGAGCGGATCGACGCCTTGGTGGATCAGATCAGGCTCGCGGAACAGAAACAGGTGACGAGCACCACGGCGGCGGCGCAACAGCAAAATGAACAGGTACGCCGCGTCGTTTCGGGTATCAGAGGGCTCCACTAACCGCTGAAGGGCCCGCGCCTGCCTTTGCGCCATGCAACGAGGGGGCGGCCGGATGATCTCGCATCGGACGTCGATCCGAAGTGGCGAGGGTGTTGAAACTGTGCTTTCATGCCAAGCGCGGTGAAGCGGACGGGGGGCTGTCATGCGTGTCATCCGAATCGCGATTGCGTGCGCTGCGATGTGCGTTCTATCGCCCGTGTTGCACGCCCATGCTCAAACTCTCGACAAGATCAAGACGAGTGGTGCGGTTCTTGTCGGCTATCGCACCGATGCACCGCCCTTTTCCTCGGGGGCCGGTGCCGAGCCCCAGGGCTTTTCCATCGATTTATGCAATCGGGTTGTCGTCGAGCTGAAGCTCGCGCTCAAAATGGACAACCTCCAGGTGAAGTACGTGCCGGTCGATGCTGAAACGCGTTTCAGCAAGCTCGAGTCCGGCGAGATCGACATCGAATGTGGGGCGACGACCCGCACGCTCTCCCGCGAGACCCGCTTCGACTTCAGCTTATTCACGTTCCTCACGGGAACCGAGATGCTCGTGCGGCTCGATTCCAATATTCGTGCGCCCTCGGACCTCGCGGGCAAGAAGATCGCCGTCCTGCCGGGCACGACGACCGAGAAGGTTATGAAAGACGTGCTCAAGCAGTTGCTGGTCAATGCCGATATCGTGCCGGTCAAGAGTCACGAAGACGGCATCGCCGCCATCACCGACGGACGGGCGGATGGCTATGCCTCGGATCAGGTGCTGCTGATCGGCCTTGCCAAGAAGTCGAAGGATCCGAGTCTTTACCGGATGTCGGGCACGTTCTATTCCTACGAGCCTTACGCATTGATGATTCGTAAGAACGACGCCGATTTTCGGGTTGTGGCGGATCGCGCGCTCGCCCAAACCTACAAGTCCGGACAGATATGGGAAATCTACAAGCGCTGGTTCGGCGAGTGGAACGTCAAGCCGGGTCCAGCACTAATGGCGCTCTATGCGTTGCAGTCGCTCTCCGAGTGACCGCCAGGGGTGGTCGGTTCAGCCGTTTGTTCGAATGTGACACTCTCCGAAAATGAGCGGTGAGCACGTACCTGCCGAAGCAAATTCAACGACCGGTGCGGCGGGCGAACAGACACGCATGCACCGCGTCGAGCAAAGGGTGGTCCATGAGGTAAAGCAATTCGCGGCAATGTTTCTTTACCTCTTTGTCTTGCTTGGCCTCTTCACCCTCCACGAATCGCTTGTCCTGGCGCAACATGAAATCAGCTTTACCCATTATGGGTTCGCCGCGATCAACGCCCTCATTCTGGCCAAAGTGATGCTTGTTGCGGAGGATCTGCGCCTGGGGCGCCGGATCGAGCGGTGGCGCGTGATTTATTCGATCGTTTTGAAGTCCCTTTTGTTCGCCGCCCTTTTCATTTGCTTTCACGTTATCGAAGAAACGATTGTCGGCCTCTTCGACGGAAAGACGATCGCCGATAGCATACCGAGTTTCGGCGGTGCGAGGGGTGGTCTCTTTCGCGTGGCCATCATGGCCATAATCATGACCTTCGCCCTGATGCCCTATTTCGCGTACACACAGGTTGCGCGCGCCATCGGCAGGGACAAATTGCACGCCATCCTTCTAAGTCGCTACGCGGAGCGCGGCAACGAACGACCCGAGGCGCGGTCGCCGCCACGCTGATCGGGAGATTTCGGGGCGACCGTCTCCTCTTGCCACGCTGTCGGTTGCGGCGCTGTTATTTAGTCGCCTTCGGCGGCGCCTTGGTCGTGCGTGGCGTCGCCAGATTTTCCCGAATCGCTGCTGCGATATCGTGGCAGAGTGCTTCAAGGGCGCTGCTCATTGCCGCGGCATCGCTGTCGTAGTCCGAACCCGACGTCGGGCGGCTGATGCGCGAGGTCTGCATCGTGAGAAGGTTGTTGCCGTCCTGGCTGAACAGGCTCCACCGTGCGACGAGTTGGACGGCGCCGCTTTGATCGCGCTCGAACGCCGCAATCTCGATTTCCACCAAATAATCGAGCGAAATCGACCGTCCGGTCTGTGTTGTGGTCAATCGGTCCGTCGGAACCATGAGGGCCAAATTCTCCCCGACGACGCGCGTGATCTCCGAGCCAAGGGGGCCCGCCCAGCGGTCGTATTCGGCGCGGACGACTTCGTTTCCGGCTCCCCGCGTCGTGATACCCGCCTGGTCGAGATAGGCGGGAAGCGACACGGGCGAGACGCCGATGAGGGGGCCGTGCTGCGCCTGGCCCACGCCGGTCGCTGAAGCGGTCGACGCGGCGTTCAACACATAATAGTGGTTGGGTGGGTTGGGGCCACCCAAGCCGCCGCAAGCGCCCAGGCCGATGAGAAGAACGCCCGCCGCGAAGGACCACATCCACGTGCCGCAATGGGCCTTCATCTCCTGCCTCCCGACTTGCCGAACAGGATCGAATCCGGATTTTTTTCGAGGTCGTCGGCGAGGGCGCGCACCGAGCGCGACACGGCGGCGATCTCTCTTAATGCGTTGATTAGTTCGGTATGGAGCGGTGAGCCCGGCCGTATTGTTTCCATCGCCGCCGCCGCCAGATCGTCGAGCCGTTTCGCGGCTCCGCGCAGGTCGTCGATCAAGGGACGTGCCGCGACGACCGTCCGGTCGGTGTCTTGGAACATACGATCGGCGCTCACGAGTGCCGGGTCGGCCGTATCCATGGTCTGCACAAAGCTCGACGTTATCCTGTCGGCGTCCCGCTCGATCGCCTTCATAAGCTCCTGGGCGTCGATCATCACGGCGGCCGGATCGCCGGCCTTTACCTGCTGATCGACGTCTTGGACGAGCTGGCGCAGATCGGACACAAGTTCGGGGATCTTGGCGCTGGCGAGCGAGTTCAATACGTCGGCGATGCTCTTCTTGAGCTCCGAAAACTCCGACGGTGCCGTTGGAATTTCCAAATATCCTTGGTCGATCGCACCCGCTTGCACTGGCGCGCCCGGCTGGAACGAGAGTTCCACCACCAGCTTCCCGGTCACCAGACTCTGCGCCGCGAGCTGGGCGCGCAAACCACGCTCCACGAGCGTCTGGAGCCTCTCCTCCCGGTGGAATATCGACACCTTGGGGCCGCCAACGACCGTCCATTCCTCGGGATCGAGCTCGGCATAGACCGGGACGTTCACATTCAAGTCTTTCGCGTTAAATTGGATGATGACTTTCGTGACGGTGCCGATCCGCACGCCGCGAAAATTCACGGCGGCACCGACGTCAAGACCGCTCATATCGTCATGGAAGTACATGACGATGGGAATGCGCGCGGCAAAAAACTGGAAGCTGCCGAAGGCAACGATCATCGCGACGAACAGAAACACGCCGCCGATGACGAAGGCACCAATCAGTTTCGGATTTGCTCGGCTCGCCATGATGCCCCTCGAATTGCAGCCGCAACGTTAGGTGCTCGCCTGATTTTCGCCCCGGCGCAGGAATCGCTGCACCCTCTCGTCCCGGCTCTCGGCCAAAAGCTTCTTCGGATCGCCCTCCGCGATCATCGTCTTGGTGTCCGGGTCGAGGAATACTGAATTATTGCCGATGGCGAAGATGCTCGCGAGCTCGTGGGTCACGACGACGACCGTAGCACCGAGACTGTCCCGGAGTTGAAGGATCAAATCGTCGAGCAGGCGCGAGCTGATCGGATCGAGGCCGGCCGACGGTTCGTCGAAGAAGAGGAATTCGGGGTCGAGCGCCATGGCGCGGGCAAGGCCAGCGCGCTTTTGCATGCCCCCACTGATCTCCGATGGATAGTAATCCTCGAAGCCCGACAATCCGACGAGTGCCAACTTGGCGGACGCCAAATCGCGGATCGCGACGCGCGAGAGATCGGTGTAGGCCTCGAGCGGCAAGGCGATATTCTCGGCGAGCGTCATCGAGCTCCAAAGAGCGCCCTGCTGATAGAGCACGCCGACGCGCCGCAGCAGCGCCTGTCGTTTGTCTTCCTCGGCGTCCCACAGGCTTTGACTGCCATAGATGATCCTACCGCGGGCTGGATAGATGAGCCCGATCATGTGCCGCAGCAACGTGCTCTTGCCGCACCCGCTTCCACCCATGATGATGAAGATGTCGCGCTTGTTAATGACGAAATTCAGGTTCCTTTGGATGACGAAGGTGCCAAAAGCCATATCGAGATTCTCGATGACGATTGCGGGGGATGCGGCTTCCGGATGGGACATGGGAGGCAGAGCCCTATATGCCGAGAATGTCGGTGACCACCGCGAAGATTCCGTCCGTGACGACGATCGCGACGATGGCGGTCACGACCGCCGAGGTCGCCGCGTTGCCGACCGAGGAGGCGCTGCGGCCGCATTCCATGCCGCGCATGCAACCCGCGACGGCGATCAGCACGCCGAAGACGCAGCCTTTCACGAGACCGACCGCGAAATCGCCGACGGACAACGCCGCGCGCGTTTCGGTGATGTATTGCAGGACCGGAATGTCGAGCATGGTGACGCCGACGATCCCGCCACCCACAATGCCGAGGAGATCGGCATAAAGGCACAGGAACGGCATCATGACGACCAATGCCAGGACCCGTGGCGTCACGAGAAAATCGAGTGGGGAGAAGCCGAATGTGCTGAGCGCGTCGATTTCCTCGTTGACCTGCATGGTGCCGAGCTGGGCCGCGAACGCGGCCCCCGTTCGGCCCGCCATGATGATCGCCGTCATCATGGCGCCCATTTCCCGGACCGTGGCGATGCCCACGAGATCGGCCACGTAGATCTGGGCGCCGAATTGCCGGAGTTGCACAGCGCCTACGAATGCGAGGATGAGGCCAACGAGCACGCTGATGAGCGAGACGATCGGCAGCGCCTTCGCACCGCAATCCTGAACGATCTCGAGGAAATCGGAGCGGCGGAATTTCGCCTTCCCGCCCAGCAAGCGCAACATGCCGAGCGTTTGGTCGCCGATGAAGCCGATCATCCGGCCGAGTTCCCGCCATGCGGCGATCGCCGCGTTGCCGGCTTCGACCAAAATCGACTGAGCCACGGTCGTTCTTCGAGCACCCTTTCGTTCCGGCACCGCCTGGGCGAGCTTGAGGAGATTTCGCGCGCCCTCCGGCAACCCCGTCAGGTTCAATTCGATCTTGCGCTCCTTCGTCAAGGCGACGAGCTTGAGAAGGAAGGGCAGGATGCCGCCGTCCCATGCGGCGAGTTTAGAGCTGTCGAAGCCGATCTGACGAACCGCACCCGAGCCGATCTGCTTTTCGACTTCGCCAGCACTCGGCACGTGATCGATGGCACGCCAGCTACCGGCAAGCGCGAGGACGAGGGCACCAGCCCCATCTTGCGCGAACTTGATCTCAGCGTTCTCCGCCATCGCGGTCCTCCGACTTAGATCCTAGGACGACACATCGGCGCTGCGAGGGCCTTCGAGGACTGGCGACGCGCGAGCGAAAGTGCTGCGGTTCCGTCGCGACTCATCGCGCAATGCGGATTGTCGCTCGCAAAGGCGATCCTGGCAGCGATGGAACGGCCCGGCGCCGCGTTGCGCGTCAAAAGTCCACCCCCGGAGAAGTTTACCTGAACATTCTCTACTATGAAGGGGCATCGATTTGAATCGAGGCGCCTATGACGCGCGTCCATCGAGGCTCCCGACCCTCGATCCGGGGGCGTCACGAGGATCCACGTCTTTTCCCGAAATCAGAAAGATGTGAATGGCCGGGTCCAGGCCCGGCCATGACGAAAAAGGGAATGGCCATGACGGCCGGGATGATACCGAATGACAAAAAAGCCCGGCTGAGCCGGGCTTCCGTTCCGCTGCGGCCTTCGGCAACGCTCTCCATTCTGGATGAGCGCCGCCGAATGCCGCACCGCACGCCCTAATTCTTCTCAGGCGTCGGATGAATCTCCGGCATTCAGTGCGGATGAATTGGCGGCATTTTAGGGAGGACAGAACCAGGGGGATTCGGGCATGGGCAACCCGGTACCTGACCCCCAACATTTTTGCAATTAGGGCAGCCGCCAGCGACGAGTTCGATTTCGGCGTCGGTGAGTTCCACAACGCCCAGGTCGTTTCTATCGTTCATGAGTTGCTCCCTTCGTTGATTGGTCGTCTGACGCGGACATTGTGCGTCGTCCGATGGGGACAACATTTAGCAAATACACGAAAAGAATTCTAGCGAGAATGGCAATATAATTTGAGTTGCACGAACGAATCGTGAAGGATTATTCTTAGAGAGCCCAAGGAAAAATAAATATTAGAGAAAATGTATATTAGAACATTATTCAACCAGTTCCGATTTGTCCAAATTTACTTGGGCGGCTCGCGGGTTACGGGACGAACTGCGCCGACCTTTATCCCGAGCAGGCGGGTTGCCCCCCCATGACACTCTCGCTCTTCCGGCAAGAAGCCATTGACCATCAGCGCCTGCGCCTGCATGGCGAGGTCCTTGTCTATCAGCCGGTCTCCCAGCGCATCCTTGCGTGGCTGCTCATCGCAACGGTCGCCGCCATCGTGAGCTATCTCTTCTGGGGCGAATATGCGCGCAAGGAAACCGTTCAAGGGTTTCTCGTGCCGAGCGGCGGCGTGGTGCAAGTCTATGCCCGGGCCGCGGGCACCATCACCGAGGTGAACGTCGTCGAAAATCAAATCGTGAAGAAGAACGACCCGCTTCTCAGCGTGCTCGTCGAGCAATCGACCGAGGAAGGCGGGCGCGCCGATACCAACACGCTCGACGTGATCGCGCGGCAGAAGAAGGAAATCGAGTCCCAGATCAACTTCGCGCAATCGAACGCGAACGCCGAGCGCCAGGGCCTCACGACGGAGGTCGAAAGTCTCAACCGCGAAATCGAGCAGCTCGAGCGCCAACGCGCCATCCAGACTTACTTGGGCGAGCTTTCGAGCAAGGACGTGGAAGCGGCGGAAGTACTGATGAAAAAGGGATTTCTTGCCGAAAATGAATACCGACGCCGACGCGAGGCTTTTCTCCAAAGCGCTCAACGCAAGTCCGAGCTCGGACAGCAAATCGTGGCGCGCCAATACGATCTCGCTCAGGCGCGCAACAAGCTCGCGCAACTCACGGTCAACGCCGCCGACAGCATATCCAAGCTCCGCGCGTCGCTGCTGGAGATCGACCAGCGCGCGACCGAGATCGAGGGACGCCGGGCCTATGTGGTGCGCGCACCCGTCGACGGCCGGGTGTCCTCACTTCAGGTCTCGGTCGGGGGGGCCGCCGACGGGAGAGTGCCGGTCATGGCGATCCTGCCCTCCGGCAGCAGGCTCCAAGCCGAGATATATATCCCCTCCCGCGCGATCGGCTTCGTGAAGCCGAACCAAGAAGTGCGTCTTCTCTATGAAGCATTCCCGCACGAGCGATTCGGCGCCTATATCGGCCACGTCGAAACCGTGTCGAAGACCATTCTCGCCCCGGGCGACGTGTCGGCAATCCTCGGGCTCAGGGAACCCGTGTATCGCGCGGTCGTCGCCCTCGATTCCCAGACGATCGACGCCGAAGGCGATGCAATCCAGTTGCAGGCGGGCGAGCAACTCAGCGCCAATATCATTCTGGACCGGCGCAAGCTGATCGGGTGGATCCTGTCGCCGCTTGCTCGGCTCGGGCGCGCGCTATGAGCGCTCCTTCGGTTCTCAATCTTCTCGAATTCGTCTTCCCGAAGCGGGTACCGGTCATCCTCCAGAGCGAGGCGACCGAATGCGGGCTCGCCTGCCTCGCGATGATCGCGTCCTATCACGGGCTCAAGACCGACTTGCACGGGATGCGCCAGCGCGTATCGATATCGCTCACCGGCACGACGCTCAAAGGCATCATGGCAGCCGGGAGTGCGATGGACCTTGCCTGTCGCCCGCTTCGGCTCGAGCTTGAAGCGCTCGGCCGCATCCGGCGCCCGGCGATTCTTCACTGGGACATGAACCATTTCGTCGTGCTGACCAAGGTGTCGGGCGAAAAGGTGCGCATCAACGATCCGGCCGTCGGCGAACGCGAACTCTCGATTGCCGAGGTCTCGGCACATTTCAGCGGCGTGGCACTCGAGCTGATGCCCACACCAAATTTTCGCAAGCGAGATGAAACCGAACGCATGCGGATCGCCGACGTCGTCGGCAACCCAAAAGGCCTCATTCCCGTCCTCTTCCAGATTTTCCTGCTATCCGTCGTTCTCCAGCTCGTCGCGATCGCGGGCCCCTTTTACAACCAGATCGTCGTCGACGAGGTGTTGACCCGCTTCGACGCCAACCTACTCCCCGTGCTCGCCATCGGATTCGGCATCCTCAAGCTGATCAACATGGCGACCTCGGCGCTGCGCTCCTACATCCAGCTCTATCTCGGTAGCACGATCGGCTATCAGCTCGAAGTCAACCTGTTCAGCCATCTCATGCGGCTGCCGATGCCGTTCTTCGAAAAGCGCCACATCGGCGACATCGTTTCCCGCTTCGCTTCGACCGACCCGATCAATCAGTTGCTGACGCACGGGATCGTGGGATCGATCGTCGACGGCCTGCTCGCGATCACCACGCTCGTGCTGATCTTCTATTATAGCCTGACGCTCGCCCTCGTCGTGGTCGGGGCACTTTTCCTTTACAGCCTCTACCGGGTCGTCCGTTACCGTTACCTGCGCCTCCAGTCGCAAGAGCAAATCCAAGCCAAGGCGAAGGAAAGCACGAATTTCCAGGAAAACGTGCGCGCCGCGCGCGCCATCAAAATCTTCAGCCGCGAGGTCGAGCGCCAGAGCATTTGGCAAAACCTCTATTCCGCGACGGTGAATATCGGTTTTCGCGTCAATCGCGCGAATATCCTTTTCACGATGGCGAACGATCTTTTCTTCGGCATCGAGGAGATTCTCGTGATCTATCTCGCGGCACGGATGATCCTCGACGGATCCTTCACCATCGGCATGATGTTCGCCTTTCTTTCCTACCGCGACTTTTTCGTATCGAAATCGCTGAGCGTCGTTCAGACGATCATCGATTTCAGGATGCTCGACATTCACTTGAGCCGCCTTGCCGACATCGGTCTCACGGCCAAGGAGAAGGGCATCGAAGCGCCCGCGGTCCGGCGCAACATCGCCGGCGCCGTTGCACTCTCGGACGTTTCCTTCCGCTACGGCGACACGGAGCCGTTCATCTTCGAGAATTTGTCGTTCGCCGTCGAACCCGGCGAATGCGTGGCGATCACGGGTCCGTCGGGCTGCGGCAAGACCACGATGATGAAGGTCATGCTGGGCCTGGTGCCGCCGACGAGCGGCCATCTTCTTATCGACGGGCAGCCCCTCAGCATGATCGGCCTACAGACCTTTCGCCACGCCGCCAGCGCCGTGATGCAGGACGATCACATGATGTCGGGAAGCGTCGCCGACAATATAGCCTTCTTCGACCCGGACATGGATTTCGAACGCATCCAGCAGTGCGCGCAAATCGCCGCCGTCCACGACGACATCATGCGCATGCCGATGGGCTACAACACGCTCACGGGCGACATGGGCACCGTGCTCTCCGGCGGGCAGAAGCAGCGCATCCTGCTTGCGCGAGCCCTCTATGCGCGGCCGAAAATCCTGATGCTCGACGAGGGTACAGCACACCTCGACCTTCATACCGAAAAGATCGTGAACGATGCGGTCGCATCGCTCAACATGACCCGTATCATCATTGCGCATCGGCCCCATACGATTGCCTCCGCCGACCGGATCGTTCGCCTCGAGCATGGCACGATCAGGCCCGTGACGCTGGACCCGTTGGTTTTAACGTCGTTCGGCTGAGACTTCCGCCGGTTCGGCCTGTCCTTCAGTACAGCTCCGTCACACAACTATGTCGGCACGCATCGGCGCCTGATGAAGCGAGATCGTGCGGGTGGCGTCGGTTAGTGCTACATGACTTCGATCTTGCGATGTGTTCAGCATGCGTTGGGGAGTGGCTACATGGAACCGGCCTCCTGGGCCGTGGCAGCGCCGGCGATCGGGGCTGCATTTGCGGCATCCCTCGTCGAAGTGGTTGAGGCATTCACCATCGTGCTTGCGGTCGGCACGATCCAGGGCTGGCGGCCCGCGATACTGGGAAGCATCAGCGCACTCGCCTTTCTCGCGGCCCTTATCCTTGCGCTCGGTCCAATGCTGGATCGTGTGCCGCTCCACTTGCTCCAACTTGCCATTGGCATCCTGCTTTTGCTGTTCGGCATGCGATGGCTTTGCAAGGCCATATTGCGTGCAGCGGGCGTCGTGGCGCTCCACGACGAGATCGCCGCGTTCGATGCGGAGGCGAGGCATCTCCAGGATCAGGCTCAACGTCGTCAAGACCGGCTCGATTGGATCGCCGGCGTTACGGCGTTCAAGGCCGTGGCTCTTGAGGGGGTCGAAGTCGTCTTCATTGTCATCGCCGTGGGGGCTGGCCGCGGCCTGCTATGGCCGGCGAGCCTTGGGGCAATCGCCGCTTTCGTGCTGGTGCTTGCGGTCGGCGTCGCCATTCACCGCCCGCTTGCACGGGTTCCGGAAAATTCCCTCAAATTCGGCGTCGGTGTGATGTTGTCCTCTTTCGGCGTGTTCTGGACTGGAGAGGGACTCGGCATCGACTGGCCCGGCCACGACCTCGCCCTGCTCACCTTCGTGGCCGCGTTCCTCCTTGTCGGACTTCTCGCGACCCTCCAAGCGCGGCGGATCGCCGCAAGGCACGCGGCATGAGCCTGCCCCGCACGGTGATGCGCGAGGTCGTCGGTCTCTTTGTGGGGGATCAGTTCATCGCGGCGGCGACCATCGCCGTCGTCGGTATCGTCGCCATTCTTGCCAAAGCGACGGCAGCGCCCACGATGGTCACTGGAGGTTCTCTGCTCGGCGGATGCCTTGGCGCTCTCGCAGTGGGCGTGTGGCGTGCGGCGCGCCCGCGAAAGAGCCCATCGCCCTCGATCTCCAACCGGGAGAAGGAAAGATAGGATCAAGAGCGAAGCACGCGCTTCGCATCGGGCGCGGCCGGCATCGAATTGCGTCTAATTTGCCCGAACCGATTCTGATGCACTTTGCGATCCAGCACGGACCGAAGGGCGCCCCCGCTCATCCAGTTCGACGATTGCTGTGGGCAGCTTGCGCCAAGCAAGAAGATCCGCTTCGCTCGACCCTGCATGCCGCGCTTCCTCGGCTAGAGTCAGCGGCGGAGGCTGAGGCTTGGTTATGTTCTGGCGAGCCCGTTTCAGCGCCACGAAGCCCCACGCGAGCAACCACAAGCCGAGGACGATGGCGACGACGAGGTAGGGCTGGAGTCGGCTCCACCAAAGCGCCCAATTCAGATCGGGCGCCCCGAGATCGTGCCCGAAGAGATCGGTGATGATGTCGAGGACCACATGGATGCCGTGTCGCAGAAGATAGAGAAACAATATCCACATGCCCACGGTAAGGAGCCGATCGCGCCATACGATAAGCCTCGGCTCCTTCGCATCCGTGATGATCGGCGGCCAGGGCGGTCGCATCTCGCCGCTCATCGCAAACCCCTGTCGGGACTGACCCAGGTCGTGCGTGCGGCACGCTTGAGCATGGCCGCGCGCGGGAGTGCCACCGCAGCCGTCAGGGCGCTGAGCGCCCAGAAAGCAAGCGGGTACCAGATGATCCAGAAGAGCGAGCGCATTATGCCAGGCTCGAAGCGGCGCTCGATCGTCGTGCTGACGATTGCTTGCACCAGGTAGGTGAGGCAAAGCGTCAAGCCGTACCATTCGGGAATGAGCGAGAAGGTTGGCACCCGCGTCAATACGGGCAAGCCGACGCCGTGCAAGGTGCCGAGAAAAGTCGTCAGGATAATGCAATAGGACCAAAGCACGCTGAGGGCCGCATTGAGGTATACAGGCAGAAGGCTGGGTGCTACCCCTCGCATCATCGGCACGAAATTGTCGATCAGCATCTGTCCGCCGCCTTCCGCCCAGCGAAGCCTCTGCCGCCACAAGCCGCGCAGCGTCTCGGGCATCAAGATCCACACCACGGCATTGGGCGCGTAGGTGATGCGCCAGCCCGCCACCTGGATTCGCCACGTCACGTCAACATCGTCCGTCAAGGTATGCGGAGACCACCAGCCCGCGTCCGCGAGCGCACGTTTGCGGAAAGCGCAAATGACGCCCGAGACCGTAAAGAGGCGCGCATAGGTCGCCTGGGCGCGCTTGATCAGTCCCACGATCGAGGAAAACTCGCCAACCTGCAGGCGCCCCAGGATGCTCGTGCGATTGCGAATGCGCGGATTGCCGGTCAAGCCCCCGAGGTGCGGCAAACGAAAATGCCACGCGATCCATCGCAGCGCATGTGGATCGAGCAGCGCGTCCCCATCGATCAGGACGAGCAACTCGTGGCGCGCAAGCATCGCGCCAATATTCATCGCCGTGGCCTTGCCTTGGTTCTTTTCGAGATGCGCGACGCGCATATGCTGCATCCGTGCCGCTAGGCCTTCGAGGATGGCGCCCGTATTGTCGCGGCTGCCGTCGTTTACGGCGACGATCTCGAAATCCGGATAGTCGACATTGGCGAGGGCCGCGAACGTCTCGTCGGCGGTATCGCCTTCATTATGGCAGGGAACCACAATGCTGATCGGCGGATAATGCGGCAGTGCAGGCGGCCGCTCCAACGGCGGATAGTGATGCTCGACCCCGACCCAAAACAGGAAGGCGCCGATCATCCAGTAGAACGCCATCACGAAGGGATAGCCGAAGCAGAAAACCGGCACGATTTCGAGCAAGAGCACTGTGGAATCGGTTTCCACGTTCGTCTCTCACGGAAGAGGCGGGAAGATTCCCGCGGGGGTTGGACAGCGCTTGGTGCAACGCCGCCGGAGCACAATGATAGGCATAAGTCAGCTTGTCGAACAATCGGCGCACGCATACGAACTCGCCAACGATCAATGTCGGGGCGGCGGATTTGTCATTTGAGCTTTTCGAGCCAAATCTTGAGCGCGATGGCATTGTTGTGCGTCTCATCGCGCGCCGCGTAGAGAAGTGTTACGGGTTCCCGTTCAGCCCGCTCTCGCACGCTTGCGACCGCACTTCGCGCGGGCTCCTGCCTGAGTTCACTTCCGTAATCGGCAACGAATGCGTCCCATTTCATCGGGTCGGCGTGTACGCGACGGCGAAGGCCGTCGCTCGGTGCTATGTCCTTGAGCCACAGATCGATGTGTGCTTTCTCCTTCGAGATTCCCCGTGGCCAGAGTCGATCCACCAGGACGCGGAAGCCGTCATCTTCCGCGGCCGGTTCGTAAACGCGCTTGATGCGGAATGCGTGACGCGTTTTTCGTGGCATCGTTCTCGAACCCGTCTACACCCCGGTCATTTTGCCATGACCGCACAACCTGCCGATTCTATTTGTCGGCGATATCTTGCGCCAACAGGCTACCATCGTGCCGCCGATTTGGTGAGACGGTCCCTCAAGGAATGGCGCATCTCAAAGGGCCTGCAGGACACGCGCACGCCAGGATTCGGAGTCGTTCTCGGCGTTCCGCGGTAAAGTCGAAGACACAAATCTCTCGCACAACTTCAGATTGTCCTCCGCACTTTCTCGGCTCGGGGTTCCGGCCGTCGTTGCGTCTCGGGCAAAAGTGCGCGATCCTGGCGACGAACGCTCATAACCGCCCTTGGCCTGCGGTGTGGGCTTCACAAGAGCCTTACGGACGCAGAGACGTGCGCCGGGTGCTAGCTTGCGACAAATTTTAGTCGAGACGCAAAGCCCCCCGCACCCATCCCCACTCATCCGAACGGAGGAGAGGCTTGCGTCAGGCTGGCGGGGCGATGCCACGCTGAGCCATGGCCCGGCGAGGCGGAACGACGGATTTGTTTGATCGCACCAACCCATAGGAAACCTTTATGATCACACCCAATGGAATGCTGAAACTCCTCCAATCGCGTGAACGGGCCTTTTCCCTTCCGTCGGCGTTCTACAATGACCCCGTTGCGTTCGAGCTCGATCTCGACGCGATCTTGCAGCGGCACTGGCTCTTTGCCGGCCCGAGCTGTCAAATCCAGGCGCCGGGCGAATATTTCACGGTGGCCGTCGGTAAGAGTTCGGTCATCGTCCTGCGCGACCGGGCGGGGACGCTGCGTGCCTTCTACAATACCTGCCGTCATCGCGGCTCGCGGATTTGCACCGCCGATCGAGGCCGCCTTAAAACCATCGTTTGTCCCTACCACAAATGGACCTACGATTTGACGGGCAGGCTTCGCTTCAATGGACGAATGCACAAAGGCTTCGATCCTGCCGACTATAGCCTGGTCCCTGTCCATCTGGAGACAGTGGGGGGATTGATATACATCTGTCTCGCGGCCGAGGCGCCAGACTTCATGGAGTACAAGTCCACACTCGAACCTTATCTCGCCCCCCACGATCTCGCCCACGCGAAGCTCGCCCACATCGACAACATAATTGTGCGCGGAAATTGGAAACTCGTCATGGAGAACTCTCGCGAGTGCTTTCACTGCGCCAGCGGACATCCCGAATTGGCCCGCAGCTTCATCACCGAGTACGATTCGAGCTATCCCAGAAGCATCGCGGGAATCGACGAATTCTGGCGTCGTTGCGAATCGCTGGGCCTGCCCTCGGCGGATACCGAGGGCGAACACGAGGATTTCCGCATCAACCGCCTCCCGCTCGATAAGGGTGCTCAGTCGATTACCATGGACGGCAAGCCTGCCGTCTCTCGCCTGCTCGGCAACGTCACTGAGGGCGACATCGGCTCGCTGCGCTGGGCATACTTCCCCACGACGTTCAACCATGTGCTCGCGGATTATTCGTTCCACTATCGCATGCTGCCGATAGCGCCGGAGCAAACGCTCGTCTCGGCGTATTGGCTCGTCGATGGCGAAGCGGTCGAGGGACGGGACTACGACCTCAAAAACTTGATCAAGGTATGGGACGAAACCAACAAACAGGACGGAACTCTTGTCGAGCGCAATCAACTCGGCGTTAATTCCACGGGATATCGTGTAGGTCCCTATTCGCAGGAAACCGAGATTGGCGTGATCGCTTTCGTCGAATGGTACTGCCGCAAGATGGTCGCATTTCTCGGCGGGGGACAGCGAAGGATCGCGCGCGCCGTGTGAGGCGCTCTCGCAGCGCAGGACCCGGCCACGGGCTTACGGGCCAATCGCGCATCCCAACGAGTGTCATGCCTTCCAATTTCGGTGGAATTAGGACATTCTAATTAAAAGTTTGGCAGTCCGGGTGTAACTGCCGTAAGCGCAACCAATTCCGATGGTCGAGGTCAGGGAAAGGTGGCGGCGGTCCGGTTCGCTCGAATGGCATCGTGAGTGCGCTCGAAGATCGGCATACCGGACTGTTCTCGGTCCCGAATTTGAACCTTGCGCCATGACCGAAGGCCTGCGCATGGCGAAGACGGAAGGCCAAAAATTGGGAGGCGGCAATGACCATGTTCAAAAGTAACAGCGATCGCGTTCCGGCGGTGATCAAATCGCTCGCGGAAAGTGCGAAGGCGGGCAAAATGGACCGTCGCGAGTTTCTCGCGCTGGCCAGCGTCATGGGCGCCTCGACCGCCTTGGCGTACAGCATGCTCGGCCTTGTGGTGCCGAAAGTGGCCAAGGCAGCCGATCCCAAGAAGGGCGGCGTGCTGAAGATGCAGATGATCATCAAAGAAATGAAGGATCCGCGGACTTGGGACTGGTCGGAAATGGCGAATGTTATTCGCCAATGCAACGACTACCTTGTGCGCTACACCAAGGAGTACACGTTCGAGGGCCATCTCGTTGAAAGCTGGGAGATCAGCGAGGACGCGATCGAAACCACCCTGCATGTCCGCAAGGGCGTCAAATGGTCGAATGGCGACGACTTCAACGCCGATGACGTGGTCTTTAACATCACCCGCTGGTGCGACAAATCGGCCGAAGGAAATTCGATGGCCGGCCGCATGGGCTCCCTCATCGACTCCAAGACCGGCAAGGTGGCGGATGGCGCCGTCACCAAAGTCGACGACCATACCATCAAGCTGAAGACCAGCCAGCCGGACATCACGCTTATTCCGGGCATGTCCGACTACCCGGCCATTATCATCCACCGCGACTTCGTGAAGCTGGGCAGCGACATGCTCAAGACACCGGGCACAGGCCCCTATGAGGTGGCGTCTTACGAAGTCGGCAAATCTGCGGTCGTTAAACGACGCAAGGACTTCAAGTGGTGGGGTGGCGACCCCTATCTCGATGGCATCGAGTTCACGGACTACGGCGTCGAGGCGAACGCCATCATCAGCGCGCTCGAGTCGGGCGAGATCGATGCGAACTATCAAACCGTCGGCGAGACCGTAACGGTGCTCGACAAGATGGGCCTGGTCAAGGAACAGGTAGTCACCGCCGCAACAATCGTCCTGCGCGCGAACATCAAGAACAAGCCATTCGACGACAAGCGTGTGCGCAATGCCCTGCAGCTTGCAGTCGACAACGCCACGGTGCTCAAGCTCGGCTACAACGATGCCGGGACGGTTGGTGAGAACCACCACGTTTGTCCGATCCATCCGGAATATTACGAACTTCCGAAGATCGCTCGGGACACAGCCAAGGCCAAGGCGCTGATGACCGAAGCGGGAGCGATGGACCACGAATTCGAACTCATCTCCTACGATGCCGAATACGTGAAAAACCCTGGAGATTCGATCGCCGCGCAGTGTCGTGAGGCTGGTTTCAAGGTGAAACGCACGGTGATCCCGGGCTCCAGCTTCTGGAACGACTGGACGAAATATCCCTGGTCGACGACCGAGTGGAATATGCGCCCACTTGGCGTGCAGGTGCTGGCGCTTGCCTATCGCACGGGCGAAGCCTGGAACGAGACGGGCTATTCGAACCCCGATTTCGACAAGAAGCTCAACGCCGCCCTCGCCGTATCCGACAACGCCAAGCGCAAGGCGCTGATGAAGGACATCGAGGCGACGCTTCAAGATTCGGGCGTGTTGATTCAGCCGTTCTGGCGGTCGCTTTACCGACACCATGCGGCATACGTGAAAGGGCTGTTCATGCACCAGACCTTCGAATTGCAGATCGACAAGGTCTGGCTCGACAAATAGCTTCCGGGGCGACGGGAGGGGTGTTTAGCCCCTCCCGACGTTCCCCGCGGCGTAGAACAAGGCGAGCTGACTGGCCGGTCGACATCGCTTCAGGGGGGCGGGCATGTTTTCACTCATCTTGCGACGCCTCGGCGTTATGCTTCTGACGATGTTGTGCCTCAGCTTCATCGTGTTCTTCTTCGTGAATCTCGAGCCCAATCTGCGCAAGCTCGCAATTTTCGAAACGGAGATGCGGGCAAGCGATCAAGATCTCGAGAATTGGCTGCAGCATAACGGGTACCGCGACAATTTCTTCGTCCGCTTCGGCCGCTGGGTTGGGGTTTGGCCGAAACAACCCGCGATCGACCCATCGACGGGCGAAGTGGTACCGCGGTTCAGATTCTGCGCAGAACCGTCGGCCGCTCATTTCTCCGGGGTGCTCGAGGGTGACTTCGGCTGCTCGACCGCCTTCCGCACGACGGTGGCATTGCGCCTGCCCGAAGCCCTAAAAGCGACGGGTATCCTGATGTTCTGGGTCTTGGTCGTGATGGTGCCGGTTTCGCTACTTATCGGCGTGCTTGCCGGCATGCGCGAGCGGTCCAAACTCGATCGAATCCTGTCCGTAATCTCGATCGCCTCCACAGCGACGCCCGAATATGTCTCCGGCGTCATTTTCACCGCCATTTTTGCAACCTGGCTCGGGCTGCTCAACGGCTCCGCGGCGACGGCGACGACGAAAGGCGTGAGTTTCAACAACTTCACCCTGCCGGTGATGACCTTGGCCATCTACGGAATCGGCTACATTGCACGCATGACTCGCGCTTCCATGGCGGAGGTCATGACCGCTCAATACATCCGTACGGCTCGACTCAAGGGCCTTGGTTTCCATGCGGTCGTCGTCAAACACGCGTTGCGTAACGCGCTGATCGCACCGTTCACCGTGATCATGCTCCAATTTCCGTGGCTGTTGACGGGTGTCGTCGTCGTCGAATCCATTTTCAACTACAAAGGCTTTGGCTGGCTTCTCGTGCAGGCTGCCTCCAATAACGACATCGATATGCTGCTTGCCTGCGGACTCATTTCGGTCGTGCTCGTCCTACTCACCCAACTCATTTCAGATATAGGCTATGCCTTTCTGAACCCCCGCATCCGCGTCGCATAGGGGCAGGGTATGCAGACAGTCGGAATTTTGGGCGTCGTCATCGGACTTATCTCGCGCTTCTGGCCGGTCTGGATCGCATTGGCCTTGGTGCTTGTCGGCGCTTGGAAATTCAAGCGGCGGCTCGGTCTTTTCGGACATCTCTTCGACAGCACGATCGGTGCTGCCGGCGTCATGATCTGCTGCTTTTGGCTGTTCACGGCGATTTTCGCCCACCTCATTGCGCCATTGGACCCCCGCGTGCAGGAATCGATCATGAAGAATGCCGTCCCCGGGGCCATCAACCCGGAGACGCATACCGTCTTTCTGCTCGGCGGCGATCAACTGGCGCGCGATGTGTTCAGCCGTGCTGTTTACGGTGCGCAAATAGTATTGACCATTTCGCCGGCCGCGACGCTTATCGCACTTCTGGTGGGAATTGCACTCGGGCTGCCCGCCGGTTATTTCGGCGGGCGGGTTGACCACGTTTTATCGTTCCTCGCAAACCTCGTTCTCGCCTTTCCAGTCATCCTTCTCTTTTACATGCTGGTGACGCCCGGCATCATGGACACGCCCATTCCCTATGCCATGGCGGGCGTGCTGTTCCTGATTCCCATCGTTTTCTTCTGCGTCTTGTTTTACACGCGCTACAAGACGCGGCCGGAGAGACTCTACATCTATCTCGCAGCGACGCTGGTCCTCGGCCTGTGGCTCTACGCGGGCCTCGTCTTCAACGCCGATCCACTCCGCGTGATTTCGATCGAACCGAACGAACTCAACATATTCGTCGCCGTCGTATTCGCGTCGAGCCCTGGTGTGTTTCGGATCGTGCGCGGCCTGACCATGGACATCAAGACCCGTGACTACGTCGCGGCCGCCCAGACCCGCGGTGAGACGCCCTGGTACATCATGCTATGGGAAATTCTGCCCAACGCGCGCGGGCCGCTCATCGTCGACACTTGCCTGCGCATTGGCTACACGACGATCCTTCTGGGGACGCTGGGTTTCTTCGGGCTTGGCATGGGCCCCGAAAGTCCGGACTGGGGTACAGCGATCAAGGACGGCAGCCAAGTTGCGCAACTGCGGCTTTTTGTGTGGCAGGGTCTTACGCCGGCGCTATCGCTCATGTCGCTCGTGCTCGGCCTGAACCTGCTGGCCGATGGCTTGCGCGAACAATCGCTTAAGGACTAACACCGGAGGTGACCCGTGGACGAGGCCGTCAGACAGACCGCCGAACCCATCCTGGAAATCGAAAACCTTTCGATCTCCTTCTTTACCCGTGCTGGAGAAATCCCCGCGGTCATGGATTTCTCGTGCACGGTCATGCCCGGCGAGGCTATGGGGATCGTAGGGGAGTCTGGCTGCGGAAAGTCGACCGTCTCGCTCGGGATCATGCGTGATCTGTCCAATACGGGAAAGATCGTCAACGGACGCATCAAGTTCCAGGGCCGCGACATGGGTGAGCTGTCGGAGGCCGAGTTGCGGGGGCTGCGCGGTTCGAAGATCGCGATGATCTACCAGGAGCCGATGGCGAGCCTGAACCCGGCGATGAAGGTTGGAAAGCAGCTGATGGAGGTGCCACTCGTTCATGAAAAGGTGTCGAAGGCGGAAGCATATCGACGCTCCCTCGAGATGCTCAAGGCCGTGCGCCTGCCGGATCCCGAACGGATGATGCGTTCCTACCCGCACCAACTCTCGGGCGGCCAGCAGCAGCGCATCGTCATCGCCATGGCGCTCTTGTCGAAGCCGGCATTACTCCTCCTCGACGAGCCGACAACCGCATTGGACGTAACGGTCGAAGCCGGCATTGTCGAACTCGTGAAAGACCTCGACAAGCGGCTTGGCACGTCCATGATCTTCGTGTCCCACAATCTGGGACTGATTCTGGAAACGTGCGACCGCATTACGGTCATGTATTCGGGGGAGGCCGTCGAAACCGGTTCGGTCAAGGACGTGTTCGATCGCATGCGGCACCCCTATACGCAGGGCTTATTTCGTTCGATCCCACTCCCCGGCGCCGACAAGAATGCAAGACCGCTCGTTGCGATCCCTGGCCAGTTGCCGTTGCCGCACGAACGCCCGAAGGGCTGCAACTTCGGCCCCCGCTGCAGTTATTTCGTGAAGGGTGTTTGCGACGCCGGGGAAATACCGATGATAGCCGTCGGCGGACACGACAACCACTATAGCCGCTGCGTCCGCTTCAACGAGATCGACTGGTCGGCGGCGGCAGAGGGGGTCGGAAAGCAAAGCGAGCCGATCAAGCCCGGCGCGCCCGTGCTCAAGATCGATGATCTCAAGAAGTACTACCGCGTTCCTGCCAACGAAGTTTTTGGCGGGGGCGAAGGCAAGGTGGTGAAGGCCAACGAGACCATCAGCTTCGAAGCGCGGGAGTCCGAGACAGTGGCGATCGTCGGCGAGTCTGGCTGCGGGAAGTCGACTTTGGCCAAGGTGCTTCTCGGCCTCGAGACGGCAAGCTCGGGGAGCGTCACGCTGAGAAACAAGGAGATCCAGTCGACCGGCATCGAGGTGCGGGACGTACATACCGTGTCATCTATCCAGATGGTTTTTCAGAATCCGTTCGACACCCTGAACCCGAGCCACACGGTAGGCTCCCAAATCATTCGCACGCTCGAGAAATTTCAGGTCGGCCAAAACGCGGCCGAGCGGCGGCAAAAAATGCTGGAACTGCTCGATCTGGTGAAGCTTCCACGCGCGTTCGAAACGCGCAAGCCGCGCCAGCTCTCGGGTGGGCAGAAGCAGCGCATCGGCGTGGCGCGCGCCTTCGCGGGAAATGCGAAAGTCGTCGTCGCGGACGAGCCTGTTTCGGCCCTCGACGTATCCGTGCAGGCCGCGGTGACCGAACTTTTGATGGATATCCAGCGCAAGAACAAAACCACGATGCTTTTTATCAGTCACGACTTGTCAGTCGTGCGCTACATCGCGGATCGCGTCATCGTCATGTACCTCGGCTACATCGTGGAACAAGGCTCGACCGATCAGATCTTTGCGCCACCCTACCACCCCTATACGGAGGCGCTGCTCTCTGCGATCCCGATCGCGGACACGCGCGTGGTGAAAAAGCACATCGTGCTTGAGGGCGACATTCCCTCGGCGATGAATCCTCCACGCGGTTGCCCGTTCCAGACGCGCTGCCGGTACAAGCACCTAGTGTCCGATAATCGTTGCGAAAAGGAAGTGCCGCCGGAGCGCGATCTGGGCCAAGGGCACAAATCGCTCTGTTGGCTATCGGACGACGTACTGGCAAAGATGGAGCCGGTCATAAGCTTCGCGCCGACGACGTCGTAACCGTCGTCCAACAAGACTCCTCGTGATTAGTTCGGCGTCGCGTGCTCGTGGCCACTCAGGAGTCTTGGGTGAAGCTTCTCTTCTTCGAAACAGGCCGCATAGGCCTTCTGGAATCCGCCGCGATATTCGGGATCCGTGGTAAACCGCGCCTCGTTCTTAACCGATGAATGTTCGTAGCCTTCCCTGCCAGCATCGTCGAAGCCGCTCAGGCAGCCGTCGACCCAGCCGTCCGAGAACGCGGGGCTGCTTCCGGGCGGTGGCACGCGCGGATTGACGAGCGTGTCGTCGCAGGCGCCAACCAGTCCCGCAACGAAAAGGCCGAGCGCGATGCGAACGAGAGGGACAGCTTTCTTCATCCTAGAAGGTCACGGCGCGACCACACATCCGAATTGGTCATACCCCGGCACACGCCGGCAAAGGCGTGCACCCTCGGTTAGCGCTCAGAAAAAAGTGACGCCTTTGCATACGTAGGAGAATGGGGCCGGCCTGCACACTAAATTCTTTGTTAGTCCAACAATCATCGCGCGGAACTGGCGTGGGAAGGGTAAGTCACGTTTTCGTGATGATTTATCACGCCTCTTCGGCGGCATGGAACGCGCGTCCCTCACACCGAACGCCATTCCGCACCATCATGTGCTGCAAGCTGCGGGGGCCAACGAAAACGCGCGGGGAGAAGCCGGCTCACTTAGGCTCACAGCCTGTGATGCCCGTTCCGCTCAAGTTGTGAAGCTCGCCATAGGAGCAAGGGCAATAGACCAGTACGCATTAGCGGCTGTAAGACAGCCATCTACAATTTATTACGATAAATCAATAAATTAGAAAAATAGAACACTAGAAATATGTAAAACATACCGACGACGCCGCTCAATGCGGCAAGTCAAGGCTGTTGTGCATTTATCAGACTGTGGCATTTGCGCCACTATCACAAAGCAAATGTTAGAAATCACTAAACCTTCATTGACGCTCGCGACCTAGTGATGGAGAAAAGTAGAGGCTGGTTCCAGGGGGAATTGCTCTCGAAGCGTTGGATCGTTCGTTACGCGTCCATCTCGGAGCACCACAGAGCCAGACAGCTAAGTGGCAGCGCGGCAACGAAAAAAAGAAACGCGAGGCGATCAAAGAGCCGCACCTAGTCAATAAGAGAGGAGGTTCCATGTTCAACAAAACCCTGCGCACCGCCCTGCTGGGCTCGGGCGCCGCCGTGGCGTTGATGGCGGGTCCAGCTTTCGCCGGCGAAACGGAGGATCTGAAGGACCAGATCAATCAATTACAGGCGCGTCTCGATCAGCTCGAAAAGCAGCAAACAGCGACAACTGACGCGAATACTGCAGCCGCACCCGGCGCACCGGCGGCAGCACCCGCGGATGCCGTCGTAGGCGGCGATTTCCCGGGGTCCTTCAAGTTGCCGGGCTCCGATACTTCGGTCGCCATCCATGGCTACACGAAGTTGGATATGATCTACAGCATCAATGCCAGGATGGGTGACTCCTTCGTGGAGTCGAGCATCCCAGGCAACCATTCGGCCCTTAATAATGTCGGCCCGCAATTCCGCGCCCATGCGCGTCAATCCCGTCTGACGTTTGAGACGCGCACGCCGACCAACTACGGTCAAATAGGCACCTATATACAGGGGGACTTCTTCGGCAGCGCGGGTAGTGCCGAAGGCAACAACTCCTCCGCCTTCCGCCTCCGCAAGGCCTATGCCACGATGGGCCCCTGGGAGTTCGGTCAAGACCAGTCGCTCTTCAACAACGCTGACGATGGCGCCGAAACGCTCGACTTCGAAGGCCCGGTCGGTTCCATTTACGCTCGCCAAGCGCTGGCCAGCTACACTTACAAAACCGGCAAATGGAAGCTCGCCGCCGGTCTTGAGAATCCGGCTGGCGAAGTCGGCGCGAACATAGAGAACTCATCCGGTACACCTATAGCCTTCCTGCCCGGCTCTGCAGTTAGCGTCGGGTCGGGTTCGCCCCGGACTGGTGCCAATGGCGTCGTCGACCGGATGCCGGATATCACCGCAAGGGCCACCTACACGGATAGCTGGGGTGACCTGAACGCGGCCGGCGTGCTCCGCTACTTCGCGGTCGACAATG
This sequence comes from Alphaproteobacteria bacterium, assembly GCA_035625915.1. NCBI lineage: Bacteria > Pseudomonadati > Pseudomonadota > Alphaproteobacteria > Alphaproteobacteria bacterium. The sequence goes on from DASPOR010000022.1 coordinate 34,796, forward strand.
GCCAAGGTAGCAGCACCCAGGGAAATCTTCTACCGGGAGCAGCCGCCCTTGGTACCAATAGTGTATCGAAAGATGTTATCGGCGGTGGCGGCACCATCAGCGGCACCATCAATGTCGGCAATTGGATCGGCGGGTACTTCGCCAAGGATCAGATCGGCTTCGGTGGCTATGTCGGCGAGGGCCTCAACCGCTACATCGACACCTCTGGCAGGCAAGGCGATGCGATCCTTACCATCCGCGCAAATGGCGCTGGTGGATCGACCCAATCGCTTGACACGCAGCTCCAGTATGGTGGTTTCTTCTGGATACTGCACAACTGGACCGATACATTGCGGACGAATGCTGTGTTCGGTATCGATGCGCAGAACTGGAAGAACGTCTTTGTCAACTCGCAAGGGGGGGCAGCCGGAACGCAGCTTGACAAAGTCGAGTCGCTCCACGTGAACTTGATTTGGAGCCCCGTCAAGTCGGTGAACATCGGTGTTGAATGGATGTGGGGCTACAACGAAAATCTGAACTTGCTTAACTCGACAGCAGGCATCACAGGCGGCAGCCGTGGCACCGCCAATCAAGTGCAGTTCAGCGCGCAGTACGTCTTCTAAGTGCGGAGCGAGAAGAACCGCACAGCGTGTTAAAACTGTCGATATGATTTTGGGGCGGCGCCGCTATAGCAGCGCCGCCCTATCATTTGGCGACATGGTCGAGGACGGAGATTTCAAGTCGCGACGAATCCGGCGTTCCGCGAACGACTTGCGTCGCGATCTAACCGCCCTCCCCGGTTCCGAGCGCCTGGCCGCGAATTTTCTGGGCTCGCCCGAGGATCGTATCCTCAAGGTCGGTCGCTGTCGTCGTGGAGGTAGGCACGTCCAGCCATTGACCGTCCGTCTGCTGCTGGTGGAATACCGCAACGCGCACGGCGTCTGCGCGCAACTCCCGGCCGAGGATGTAGACGTTGAGCTTGAAGCGCTCCTGCGGGGCTTCGGGTGGCGCATACCAGTCGGTGATGATGACACCGCCGAACGGATCCGCCGATACAAGCGGCATGAACGACACGGTGTCGATAGCACCCTGCCATAGGAAGCGATTGACGCCGATACGCTGGCCGGTCGAGGCGTCGACGTTGTTGGCCATGGCGGGAACCGTCGGAGACGCCTGCCGTCCGAAGTCGTTGGCGGTATGCCCGCCCATTATGTTGACCTGAGGCGGCTCAGCGGGGGTCTCTCCCGGGGGCAGCGGCTTGGGCGCAAAGAGCGAGCACGCACTGGGCAACAGCGCGAGCGCCACAACGGGTACCGCAAGCCGCAACACAGCTTGCAAATTCGGGTAACGTGCTCGATCGGCAAACCGTGAAACCATTCTATTTTCCCTGCTTCAGCCCCGCAATTTTCCAGCCACTATATCCGCATTCCCGACGGATTCCCTAACGATCTCAGCGCCTAAAGCGGCTTCGTGACAAATAGCCCATTCTCGCCGACCGAGGTCCCGGGCGGAAAAACGGCGGCGCCAAGCCCCTTATATTCCTTCGCCCCGGGAATGGACATGGGTTTTGGAGCACGTTGGAATTGGCTCCTCCCTCAGCGCCCGTACTCTAAATTGTGCGACCTATAAGTAGCCATTCATCCTCGGAGTACGTTGTTCCTCGAGATAACAGGCATCGTGTCCTTGATTCCAGCCAGCCCGGTATTCGGGGTCGCTTGCGTAGCGATCAACGTCCTTTGTATAGGAATTTTCGTAGCCGACGCGATTCGCATCGGCGAAACCACTGAGGCAGCCAGGCGTATAGCCGTCGGCGAAAGCAACGCTGCTTCCCGGGGGGGTGACTTCGGGATTGACGAGCTTTTCGCCCGTGCAAGCCGCAAGGGAAAGAAAGATCGCCGCGACGCAGAGGGGGCGAAATTGTCTGCCATTCGACGTTTTCATGTCGGCCTCGCTCCTGGCCAGTCTCGCATGATAGGCATCGCCGCTTTTGCGACGCTCACACGTATTCTCGTCCGGCAAGGCGCACGTCAACCCCCTACAAGAACGACAAGAATATAGGACGGCGCCCCATTTCCACGCCCGCGCATTCACCGGCGAGTGCCTTCGCGTTCCGTGGCTGCGCCGAAGTGAATTGCTCACAAGGTTGCCGATTTCGACGACACGGCAGCAGCGAGAGCTTCTATTACTTCCCGCAGGACACCTCCCCAAGCGCCCAGAGTCTTTTGACGAAAGAGCCGCACGCTCGAATACCACGCCGAGCGCTCACCCGATCGGAGCCAGCGCCAATCCGGGCCGGCATGGACGAGGACCCAAGTGGGCTTGCCCAACGCACCCGCAACATGTGCAACGGATGTGCAGACCGTTATTACGAGATCGAGATTGGATATCACTGCCGCCGTATCGGCAAAATCGCCAAGCCCGATTTCCCGGAGTCCGTCGGTCGACAAACCTTTTTGCAGGCTGACCCAACTGATACCTGGAAGTGCCAGCAACGGGCCGAGTTCCGCCGGCGGGATGGAGCGGAAGCGGTTGTCGACTTGCGCCGGGGCTCCTTGCCAGCAGATACCGACCCTAAGTCCGCTCATGGGGCCGAGCTTGGTCGTCCAGCGTCTCACGCGTGCCGGGTCGGGCCGCAAATAACCGTCTGAGGCGGGTATGTTCGCGGGACGAAGTCCGAGAATGCGCGGCAAGCTCATAAGCGGAGCGTGGCAATCGAAGGGCGGCAATGGCGACCCGCTTGGAATGATCTCGTCGATCCCGTCTACGTGCTGGAACAGCCGACAGAGCGGTGGTTGTAATTCGGCTAAGACCGTGGCGCCGCGCGCCTTGACGAGCGCTGCGAAGCGAATGAACTGGATCGTGTCGCCAAAGCCCTGTTCCCAATGCAACAGGATTCGCCTGCCGCGGAGTGACCCGCCATCCCAAAGCGGGACCGGATAATTGCGTCGGGGAGAAGGAAAAGTGGGATCCTTCCAGCGCCATTCATATTCGGCCCAACCCTTGTCCCACTGGCCGTCGAGGAGCAGCACCAACGCACGTTGAAAGCGCAGTTGGGGATTTTCGGGCTCCAAAATCGTTGCGCGGTCCAAAGCCGCGATTGCCTCATCGATGCGCCCCATCACCTTGAGCGATGCCGCGAGGCCGAGGTAAACGTCGGCATTTTCGAATTTAAGTTCTACGGCGCGGCGAAAGGAATTTATCGCTTCCTCCAGACGCCCGAGTTTCCATAGTGAATTGCCGAGGTTGAGATGAATTTGGGGACGATCTGGCGCAAGAGCAATTGCACGCTCAAGGGAGGAAATTGCACGCGCGTGTTCGCCGCCCGCCGCATGCACGTGAGCCAAATTGAACCACCCCTCCGGCATGTTGGGCCGCAAGGCGATTGCCCGCTCGAAGGAAGCCTCTGCCGCGGCCATTTCACCGAGATCCTCCTGACAAGCGCCGAGATTCACCCACGCCGCATAGCTGTTCGGATCTAGGTCAAGCACGACGCGGAAGGATGCCGCCGCTTGGTCTAAGGCGCCGAGGTCCTCGTATGCGGTAGCGAGCGCAAAATGCGCTTGGGGCAGAGAAGGGGCTGCTGCGACCACGCGGCGATAAATTGCCGCCGCTTCCTCGAACCGACCTTGCGCTTGCAGGTTGCCCGCCTGTGTAAGCGCTCGCCGGATATTCGATGGAGGCAGCCCTTGCTGCGGTCGCTGATTAGTATTTCGCGGCACTGTGGCGACGAGAATGCATTGGTTGCTTGTATTCCCGTGCCGATTCTCGAGATCGCTTTCGGCTTCTGATCTATGACTCGTGTCACATGCGCTTAACCGCCACGGGCGAACATATTCTACCGTCTTGCAACGATTTATGGCAACTGCCTATATGATCGGGCGGTTCCACAGGATGGCCCGGATCGGGAAGTGCGGTTGAGCGATGGGGGACCAAACGGGGCCTACCCGGGCACTCGGTTCGGTTATTTCGACGACGTATTCAGTGCCACGGCGGCGCGAATGAGCGCCTTCAACGCCTTTTCATCAATCTTGTCGCCTTCATGGAAGTCGATAGCACGCCTGGTGTTGCCTTCGAGGCTGGCGTTGAAGAGGCCCGAAGGATCCTCCAACGACGCACCCTTGGCGAAGGTCATCTTCACGATATTCTTGTACGTCTCACCGGTGCAGATTATTCCCGCGTGCGACCACACTGGAACCCCCCTCCACTTCCACTCCTCGACCACTTCGGGATCCGCCTGCTTGATGAGAGTCCGGACACGGGAGAGCGTCTTGCCCCTCCAGTCATCGAGACCCTTGATCCTCGCATCGATCAACAGAGAGGGAGATTCTCCCGTGGTCGTCGCGCCCTTCTTCATATGATTGCGGTTCCTTTCCGTCGTCCACTTCGGCCCGGCTTTCGGAGGGCATCCTGCTTCGCAATCCGTGCAGGACAATGGCTTGCCGGGCCGTAGCTCACGGAGTAAGCGAATGATGGTGGGCCCGGCAGGACTCGAACCTGCGACAACACCGTTATGAGCGGCGCGTTCTGACCACTGAACTACGGGCCCGTACCGGAAGACCGACGACAAGCGACAGAAGAAAGGCGGACGGCGCTTCCCTCTGTCAACTGTCTTCGGGCGTCCGTCACGTATCGAGGAAGCTGCGCAATTTGCGGGAGCGGCTCGGGTGCTTGAGCTTGCGAAGCGCCTTGGCTTCGATCTGGCGTATGCGTTCGCGCGTGACCGAGAATTGCTGCCCGACCTCTTCGAGCGTGTGGTCGGTGTTCATGCCGATTCCGAATCGCATGCGCAATACCCGCTCCTCGCGCGGCGTGAGGGTGGAGAGCACGCGGGTTGTTGTTTCGCGCAAATTTGCCTGGATCGCGGCATCGAGCGGAAGGACTGCGTTTTTGTCCTCGATGAAATCTCCGAGGTGGCTATCCTCCTCGTCGCCGATCGGCGTTTCGAGGCTGATCGGCTCCTTTGCGATCTTTAGAACCTTGCGCACCTTTTCGAGCGGCATGGCGAGCTTGACAGCCAACTCCTCGGGCGTGGGCTCGCGCCCGATCTCGTGGAGCATCTGGCGCGAGGTGCGCACGAGCTTGTTGATGGTCTCGATCATATGGACAGGGATGCGGATCGTGCGCGCCTGGTCGGCGATCGAGCGGGTGATGGCTTGGCGAATCCACCAGGTCGCATAGGTCGAAAATTTGTATCCGCGGCGATATTCGAACTTATCGACCGCCTTCATGAGGCCGATATTTCCTTCCTGAATGAGGTCGAGGAACTGGAGGCCGCGATTGGTGTATTTCTTGGCGATCGAAATCACGAGTCGCAAATTCGCCTCGACCATTTCCTTCTTGGCCCGGCTTGCCTCGCGCTCCCCTTGCTGCACGGACTGGACGATTCGGCGGAACTCCCCAATCGGCAGGCCGCACTCGTCCGAAAGCTTGCGCAGGCCCGCGCGCACCGTTTCGATGCGGTCGGCGTATTTCTTGGCGGTGAAGCGCTTCCAACCCGCACCCGGCAATTCATGGAGGCCGTCGACCCAATTCGGGTCGATTTCATAGCCCTGATATTGCTGGATGAAGGCGTCGCGCTTGACCCCGGCACTTTCGGCAAGGCGCAGAAGCTCGCCGTCAAACTGGAGGAGGCGACGGCTCAGGCCGTAAAGCTGATCGACAAGCTGCTCGATACGGCCATTGTTGAGGCGCACATTCTGCATGTATTCGACGAGCTCGCCACGCAGCTTTTTGTACCGCCGCTCGGAGGCGGGTGCGAAGGCTTCGCCTTGCTGCAACGTGGCTATGCGCTGCTCCTGGAGCTTCGACATCTTTTTCCAGGTCGCCGCGATCCTCTCGAACGTCTCGAGCACCTGCGGCATGAGGTGCATTTCCATGGCCGCAAGGGACATATTCGTCTCTTCCGCGTCGGCGTCGGCCTCGCTTTCGGCCGTGTCGATCGCCTCGAGGACTTTTTCGACCTCCGCCTCGGCCCCGCCCGCCTCAGCGGGCACGGGTGCTACGGCGGCGGCGGCGGCCAGTTCGCCGTCCGGACCGGCGCCATAAGTCGCATCGAGGTCGATGATGTCGCGAAGCAGCAGCTTGTTTTCTGTAAGGGCGTCATGCCATAGCACGATCGCCTTGATGGTGAGCGGGCTCTCGCAGATTGCGCCGATCATCTTCTCGCGTCCGGCTTCGATCCGCTTGGCAATCGCGATTTCGCCCTCGCGGCTCAGCAGCTCCACGCTTCCCATCTCGCGCAGATACATGCGCACGGGATCGTCGGTACGACCGAGTTCGTCGTCGTCGATGTTGCCGGCCGGGCGCGCTTCGCCCTCGCTGTCCACCTCGACCTCGACCTCGACAACCTCGACCTCGACTTCGCCCGCCGCCGCGGCAGGTGCTGGCGCTTCCTCGGTCTCTTCGGCCTCGACGATGTTGATGCCCATTTCATTGAGCATCGCCATGGTGTCCTCGATCTGCTCCGAGGAAACCTGATCCGGCGGCAGTACGGAGTTGAGCTCGTCGTAGGTCACGTAGCCGCGCTCCTTGGCGCGGACCACCATCTTTTTGACTGCGGCCGCCATGCCATCCATGAGCGGGCCATCGCTCGCCTCGTTGCCGCTGACAGCCTGTTCTTTTGCCTTGGCCTTTGCCGCCTTCGTTGCCATGCCGCGATCGCCCTTCATAACCTTTAATTTGTTGCCGCTCGTCACGTCCCGCCGCGAAATGAAGGCAGGCCTCAAATGATCAAAACACCTTGCCGCAATGCCTCAAGTCTCGTCCCGATCCAAGAACTCCGTCCCTAAGCCGTCGGCCTCGATCTGGCGCTGCAACGCACGCAAACGAGTAAGGCTCTCCTCCGTCATGCTTTCGGCATGGTCTCTTTCCGCCGCGTCAATATCCGACCTGGCCCGCCTACGCGAAAGGAGGTCGTAGCTATGGCGCCACCCCTTGATCGCCGCCGCAAAGGCTTGTGCGGGATGGGCGAAAGGAGCTGCCTCGTAGACCTCCCGGGTCAAAACACGATCGAGAATTTCACTGAATCCAAGTGCCTTTAGGTGGTTTTTTAGCGCCCCGGAGTCAATATCTGGGGTCCAGGTCTTTAAGATTTCTTGGCGGAGATTGTCAAGGTCCCGGCCAGGTGGATGGAGATTCCCGAAGTCCTCCAAGTGCTGATCTAATATGCCGGGATGATTGAGGACCGCCGCCATAAAGCCTTGAAAACGGCGCATTTCCAGGACTTCCACCTGCCGGGGTCCGAAAGCCTCGGTGGCCGGCCGTCCCGACCCGAGCCCCGCCGACCCAATGTGGGCCGAAGCGCCTTCAGTCCCCGGCCGCCTCTTCTTTCCGGCTTTGAAGCGTTGGGGGGCGAAGGTGTCCCAGAAGCGGTTCCTGAGCGCTTGGCGATAGGCGCGCTGAACCGTCTTGTCCTGAATACCTTGAGCCAGACGCTCAAGGGCCTGTTCGAGGCGCGAGCGGCGCTCAGGCGTATTCGCCGGATGGGCAAGCGTCTCGCTTTCCCACAGGAAATCGACGAGCGGACGGGCGCGGTCGAGATAAGCGCGCATCGCATCGGCACCGGCACCTTGGACCAGTGTATCTGGATCCTCTCCAGCCGGCAGTGCTACGAATCGGAGCGACTTGCCCGGCTTGAGAAGCGGCAATGCACGCCCAGCGGCGCGTGCCGCGGCACGTCCTCCCGCGGCGTCACCATCGAAGCACAGGATGGGCTCGTCCACGTGACGCCACAGCTCGCCGAGCTGGGCTTCCGTCAAGGCGGTGCCAAGGGGAGCGACCGCTACATTGAAGCCCGCCTTGTGCAGCGCGATGACATCCATATAGCCTTCGACCACAATCAGCTCGCCTCGCTCGGCCGCCCCGCGCCTGGCATGGGCCAAGCCGTAAAGCATCTTTCCCTTATGGAAGATCTCGCTCTCGCGGGAGTTGAGATACTTGGGGGTGCCCTCACCGAGTATGCGCGCGCCGAACGCAACCACCCGACCACGCGCATCCGCGATTGGAAATATCACACGGCCGCGAAAATAATCGTAAGTCTCCCCGCGCTCCTCGTTGTGGCCGAGGAGGCCGGCCTCGAGAAGCATCGATTCGGTATATCCCTCCTTCATGAGTTGCGTCTTGAGCAAATTTCCCGGAGGTGAGAAGCCCAGTCGGAAGCGCGAAATCGTCACGTCATCGAGGCCACGAGCGCGGAGATAGCCCAGCGCTTCGCGGCCGGCGGCCCCGCAGAGCTGTCGCTCATAAAAGGCGCATGCGGCCTCGAGTGCCGTCGCAAGGCTCTTGTAGCGCTCGGCCTTGGCGCGCTCGGCAGGCGACGACCGGGGTACTTGAAGGCCCGCCTGTGCCGCAAGTCGCTCGATTGCCTCGGGGAAGCTCAGATGTTCGCTGCGCATCACGAAGCCGATCACGTCGCCATGCGCGCCACAGCCGAAGCAGTGAAAAAAGCCTTTTTCCTCATTCACCCAAAAAGATGGCGTCTTTTCGTTGTGGAACGGACAAAGCCCGCCATGCTCGCGGCCTTTGCGCTGTAGCTTGACGCGTCGTGAGATCGTGTCGACGAGGCCCACACGCGCTCGCAGTTCATCGAGGAACTGTGGTGAGATCGCCATCAGCCTGAAACCGCCTGCAAGTTCACCTGCATCCCTCGGCCCGCACGGCCCTGCCCCAGACCGTCGGTACCGCCGCCCAGGCCGGCCTCAGCTCGAGCCAAGCTGCGATTTTACGACGCCGCTTGCCTTTGAGAAATCCATTGCGCCGCCATAGCGCGCCTTGAGCTGCGCCATGACTTTGCCCATGTCCTTCATTCCCACGGCCCCCACCTCGCCGATCACGGTCTTGACGGCACTCGCCATTTCCACTTCCGAGAGCTGCTTGGGCATGAACGACTCGATTACGGAGATTTCGTCCTGCTCTTTCTGTGCGAGTTCGGGCCGCCCGCCCCTCTGGTACAGTTCGATCGACTCGCGACGCTGCTTGATCATGCCTTGCATCATTTGGACGATCTCATCGTCCAATATGCCGCTCGCATTGCCTTTCGGCCTCGCTTCGATATCGCGTTCCTTGAGCTTGGCCAAAATCATGCGGACGGCCGAAACGCCGCGTTCGTCTTTTGCCTTCATGGATGTTTTGAGCGCTTCGGTCAGGCGGGCACGGAGCATGGAGCGGGATCACGCATCTGGAAAGGGGCCAATCTAGCTGATTTCATTTCAAAGTGCAATTGATTATGTCTCCTTAAGCGTTTGAATTTCTATGGTTATTGCCACCATCCCAAGCTTGACGGCGGCACGCTCTTTGCTTATTACAACCGGGCCCGCGGGTCGTGTGCATCAATACCGCTCGGAAGTGAACATCGGCGTGGTGGCATCAGCCACCGCCTCGCACGCGCGCACCGCGGCTTGGCGAGGGTAATGCCCATGTCGAATTCGGGACCGATGCTCCAAGCGGCGCGCCCGACGAGTCGTGAAGCACCGCCGGGTGCGACGGCCGCCGTCGTTCTCGCCGACGGCACGGTCCTGTGGGGCCGCGGGATCGGAGCAACCGGGTCGGTCGTGGGCGAAATCTGCTTCAATACCTCGATCACCGGCTATCAGGAAATCTTGACCGATCCGTCCTACGCAGGCCAGATCATCGCGTTCACGTTCCCCCATATCGGCAATGTCGGCGCCAATCCCGAGGACATTGAGACGACGACGCCAGCAGCGCGCGGACTCATCGTGCGCGAGGACATCACCGAGCCAAGTAACTGGCGCTCGTCCCAGCATCTCGACGGGTGGCTGCGCTCTCACGGCCTCATCGGCGTCGCGGGTGTGGACACGCGCAGCCTAACCCGGCGATTGCGCGAGGCGGGTGCGGCCAATGGCGTTGTCTGCCATGCGCCCGATGGCAAGTTCGATCTCGCCAAACTTCATTCAGAGGCCAGCGCCTGGCCCGGCCTCGAGGGCATGGACCTCGCCAGAGAGGTCACCTGCCGGCAGGCCTACCAATGGGACGAAACACTTTGGACTCTTGGTCAGGGTTACGGCCGGCAGGCTGCACCGACGTTCCACGTCGTCGCCGTCGACTATGGCGCTAAGCGCAATATCCTGCGCTGTCTCGCCTGGAGCGGTTGCCGCGTCACCGTGGTGCCCGCATCGACAAATATCGACGCGATTCTGCGCCTGAGGCCGCATGGTGTGTTCCTTTCAAACGGCCCCGGCGACCCGGCAGCGACAGGCGACTATGCCGTACCGACGATCAAGCAGATTATCGAGGCAGGCATTCCGACCTTCGGAATTTGCCTCGGACACCAGATGATGGCGCTGGCGCTGGGTGCGAAGACCGAGAAGATGCATCACGGGCATCGGGGCGCCAATCACCCGGTCAAAGATCTCGAGACCGGCAAGGTCGAGATCACGAGTCAGAACCATGGATTCGTGGTGGTCGAGGGCTCGCTGCCGTCGGGCCTCGAAGTTACCCACAAATCGCTGTTCGACGGATCGGTCGAGGGCTTCAAGGTCAAGGACATGCCGGCCTTCGCCGTGCAATATCATCCCGAGGCATCGCCCGGTCCGCGCGACAGCCGCTACCTCTTCGAGCGATTTGTGAAAATGATGGCTGAGAATGCCTAAGCGCCGCGACATCGAATCGATCCTCATCATCGGCGCCGGGCCTATTGTGATCGGCCAAGCCTGCGAGTTCGATTATTCGGGCACGCAAGCCTGCAAAGCACTCAAGGAGGAGGGCTACCGCGTCATCCTCGTGAATTCCAACCCTGCGACGATCATGACCGATCCCGGTTTGGCCGATGCCACATACATTGAGCCGATCACGTCTGAAATCGTCGCGCGCATCATCGAAAAGGAACGGCCGGACGCACTCCTTCCTACAATGGGCGGGCAGACGGCCCTTAACACCGCGATGGAACTAGCCAGGCGCGGCATTCTCAAGGAATACGATGTCGAGCTGATCGGCGCCAAGGCTGAGGTAATCGAGAAGGCCGAGGACCGCCTGCTCTTCCGCGAGGCCATGACGCGGATCGGTCTCGAGTCGCCGCGGAGCGCCATCGCGCACAGCATGGAAGAAGCCAAGGCCGCACTCCTCGAAATCGGCCTTCCCGCGGTCATCCGTCCCTCATTCACGCTCGCGGGCACTGGCGGCGGGGTCGCTTACAACCAGGATGAATTCGAGCAGATCGTGACGATCGGGCTCAAGGCGTCGCCGGTCTGCGAAGTGCTCGTCGAGGAATCGGTTCTCGGCTGGAAAGAATTCGAGATGGAGGTGGTGCGCGACCACGCGGACAACTGCATCATCGTCTGTTCGATCGAAAACGTCGATCCGATGGGCATTCACACGGGCGACAGCATTACGGTCGCACCCGCCCTCACGCTCACCGACAAAGAATATCAGATCATGCGCGACGCTTCGATCGCGTGCCTGCGGGAGATCGGCGTCGACACAGGTGGCTCCAACGTGCAGTTTGCCGTGAACCCGGATACGGGCCGCATGATCGTGATCGAAATGAATCCGCGCGTATCCCGCTCGTCAGCGCTCGCGTCGAAGGCCACCGGATTCCCGATTGCAAAGATCGCCGCGAAGCTTGCCGTCGGCTACACCCTTGACGAATTGCAAAACGATATCACGGAGGTCACGCCGGCATCGTTCGAACCGACCATCGACTATGTCGTCACGAAAATGCCGCGCTTCACGTTCGAGAAGTTTCCGGGCGCTGAAAAGACGCTCACCACATCGATGAAATCGGTCGGAGAGGCGATGGCGATCGGGCGTAACTTCGCCGAGTCCCTGCAAAAGGCGCTGCGCTCGATGGAAACCGGGCTCACCGGGCTCAACGAAGTCGATATCCCGGGAGCGGCCTCGGGCGAGAACAGGGATGTCGTGCGCGCCGCCCTCGCCGTACCGACGCCCGATCGTCTGCTCGTAATCGCCCAGGCATTTCGTCTGGGCCTGAGTGTTGCGGATGTTCAGCGTGCGTGCCGCTACGATCCGTGGTTTCTTCGCCAGATCGAGCGCATCGTAGCAAGTGAGGCGAAGGTTCGCGAACGCGGCCTTCCCGCGGATCGTCCCGGCTTACTGGCTCTCAAGCAGATCGGCTTTTCCGATGCGCGCCTCGCCGAACTTGCGGGCTCTAGCGAAGCCGCGGTCGCACTGTTGCGAAACGAACTCGGCATTCATCCGGTCTACAAGCGCATCGACACATGTGCCGCCGAATTCGCCTCCTCGACCCCTTACTTATATTCGAGTTATGAAGGAGATGGTCTATCGCCCGCCGAATGCGAGGCAGACCCGAGTGCAGCGAATAAGGTGATCATTCTTGGCGGCGGCCCGAACCGAATCGGTCAAGGCATCGAATTCGACTATTGCTGCGTCCACGCGGTCTATGCACTCGGCGAAGCAGGTTACGAAACGATCATGGTCAACTGTAACCCGGAGACTGTGTCGACCGATTACGACACGTCGGATCGGCTTTATTTCGAACCGCTGACATCGGAAGACGTGATCGAGCTCGTTCGAGTCGAGCAAAAGCGCGGCAACTTGAATGGGGTCATCGTCCAATTCGGCGGACAGACGCCGCTTAAGCTCGCCGCCGCCCTCGAAGATGCGAAGATACCGATCCTCGGCACGCCACCCGATGCGATCGATCTCGCAGAGGACCGAGAACGCTTCCAAAGGCTCCTTGCGCGGCTCGGCCTCCGCCAACCAAACAACGGCACGGCCTCATCGCTTGATGAGGCGGAGCGCATCGCCGAGTCGATCGGCTACCCCGTCGTGATTCGCCCGTCCTACGTGCTTGGCGGGCGCGCCATGGAAATCGTGCACGATCGGTCCGGACTCACGCGCTATATGACGGAGGCCGTGAAGGCTTCCGGCAATGATCCGGTCCTGATCGACAGCTACCTCCAGGACGCGATTGAAGTCGATGTCGATGCAATCGCCGACGGACGCGATGTCCACGTCGCCGGAATCATGGAACATATCGAAGAAGCCGGCATTCATTCGGGCGACAGTGCGTGCTCCCTCCCTCCCTACACGCTCTCCCCTTCCGTCATCGAGGACATTCGTGCACAGACCCGAAAACTCGGCCTCGCCCTCGGCGTAATCGGGCTCATGAACGTGCAATACGCCGTCAAGGGCGACGATGTGTACATCCTCGAAGTCAATCCGCGCGCCTCCCGCACTGTCCCCTTCGTCGCTAAGGCGACTGGGGTTGCCATTGCCAAACTCGCAGCCCGGTTAATGGCCGGCGAGCCGCTTACGAGCTTCAAGCTCGACGGTGTCAAGGGAAGCCACGTCGCGGTGAAGGAAGCGGTCTTCCCCTTCGCGCGCTTCCCCAACGTCGATACGCTGCTTGGCCCGGAGATGAAATCGACCGGCGAAGTGATGGGCCTCGACAGCGATTTCGGCCGGGCATTCGCCAAGTCGCAGCTTGGCAGCGGGATCGAGCTCCCGCTTGCCGGTACTGTATTCGTCTCGGTACGCGATCGCGACAAGCCCGGCATGATCGCGGTCGGAAAAAAGCTGATCGAACTCGGTTTTTCCCTGATCGCCACGCACGGGACCGCGGCAGCACTGCGCGCGCACGGGATCAAGGTCGACGATGTGAAGAAAGTGATGGAGGGTCGCCCTCACATCGTGGACACGATGAAAGACGGGGGCGTGCAACTCGTGTTCAATACGACAGACGGCGCGCAGGCGATCGCCGACAGCTTCAGTATCCGCCGCACGGCACTTATGAATAAGATTCCCTATTATACGACCGTAGCGGGCGCCCGGGCCGCTGTCGCCGCTATCAGCGCCCTTAAATCCGGCAAGCTTGAAGTTGCGCCGCTCCAGTCCTATCTTGAGGGTTCGTTTTAGCACCCCCCTGCATAGCCCGGTCGAGACACGGCTTTCCGGCTATGCGGGGTATTGTTTGTTTCGGTCGAATGGACACGCCATGGAAAAGATGCCCATCACGCCCATAGGATTGAACCGGCTTCAGGAGGAGTTGCGCCGGCTCAAAGCGATCGAGCGACCGGCGGTAATTCGCGCGCTAGAGGAAGCGCGCACCCATGGCGATCTCTCGGAGAACGCGGAGTATCACGCTGCGCGCGAACGCCAAAGCTTCATCGAGGGGCGCGTGGCAGAACTCGAGGACAAGATCCGCCGCGCCGAAGTGATCGACACGAGCAAACTCACCGGGAAGGCGGTCAAGTTCGGGGCCACCGTTGTGCTCGTTGACGACGACACCGACGAAAAGGTCACCTACGTGATCGTCGGCGCAGAGGAATCGGACATCAATTCCGGCAAGCTTTCGATTCTTTCGCCTCTGGCGCGCGCACTTATCGGCAAGGAAGTCGGTGAGACGGTCGAGGTTTCGACACCGCGCGGCTCCAAGGTTTACGAGATCAAGAAGGTGAAATTCGAGTAGACCGTGAGCCCTTGCGGCGATCTGTTCGGCGAAGCTTTCAACGCTCGGCGCTCAGCTTATTCAGTTTTCGTCTCTTCCGGCGCGTCCTCGGCGACCGGCGCCCCCGGCAGATGTTTGGACATCCGGATCACCTGAATCGTCCGTACATTGGCGACGTGGCGTGCGGAGGTGAGCTTGGTGGTCAGCTCGTTTTCATGTGCAGTATTGCGCGCGACAAGCTTGAGCACGAAGTCATCCGCCCCGCGCGCCATATAGCACTCCCGAACTTCGGGCCAGCCGCGCACCATGCTTTCGAACTCAGTGAGCACCGATTCGGCTTGGCTATCGAGGCCGACGAGAGCGAAGAAGACAACCTCGAAATTGAGCCGCTCGTGATCAAGTTCGGCGTGGTAGCCCCTGATAAAGCCCGCCTCCTCGAGTGCCCGCACGCGGCGCAGACAGGGTGGTGCCGAGATTCCCGCCCGCTTGGCCAATTCCACATTCGTCATGCGGCCATTATCTTGAAGATCGCGAAGTATTCGGCGATCGATCCGATCGAGCTTCACCCGTCGCATGACACAAGTCTCCCGCTTGCCGGATTCCGATCCTCGTGAAGCCCGCTGGAACCTCTTGGCGCAATAAAATTACGAAGTCACACTAATACAGCATGAAATTGTCTTTCAAGCATCAGCGGATTGAAATTTTACGTCTCGAACGCCCTGGCCCTTGCGGTAGGCGGCTCGCCCTTGCGATATTGCGCCCCATTCCGAACCGGGCCGAAATGTCGAAAAGCCCATTCCGTGATTGAACGTCCAATCGAATCTTACCAAACGGCATGGACCATCTGAGCTGCTGGATCATAACCGAGGGTGCTGTCGGCATGGAAAGCCAGTGCCGGGGACTCGCCGAAGCGCTCGGGCTGGAACCAATCTTGAAGCGCGTCGATCCGCGCCTGCCTTGGCTGATCCTTCCGGTTGGCCTGTGGCCGTTTCCGTTCCACGCCCTTGGCCCCCGTAGCGATCACCTCGCTCCACCTTGGCCCGATATCGTGATCGGCTGCGGACGCAAGAGTGTGCCCTTTTCTCTCGCAATAAAACGAGCGAGCGGGGACAAGTCGTTCATTGTGCACATTCAGGATCCATTGATGGACCCGCAAGCATTCGACCTGGTCGCGGCACCGGTGCATGATCGCGTTAAGGGTCCAAACGTCGTTTCGACGCGCGGCGCGCTTCACCCCGTGAGCGCCCAAAAGCTATCTGCCGCCGCAGCGCATTTCCGTGCGCAATTTTCGCACCTGAGCCGGCCTTACGTCACGGTCCTTGTAGGCGGACCGAACGGGCGCAATCGCCTGGACACGTCTGAAATGGCGCGGATCGCCGACAATTTGGCGGCACTATCGCGTCGCTACGGCGCATCGCTGCTTGTGACCCCTTCGCGCCGGACGGGTGCGGCGAATGAAGCCGTGCTGCACGAGCGCCTCAAGGGCCTTTCAGCCTTCATCTGGGATGGAAGTGGGGAAAACCCCTATCTCGGCATGCTTGCCCTCGCCGATTACCTCGTCGTCACGTCCGACTCGGTTTCGATGGTCACCGAGGCATGTGCGACGGGCAAGCCCGTATACGTGATCGAGGTTGAAAGCCGATCGCGGCGACATGGCCGTTTTCACGACGATCTTGGCGCCGAAGGTGTGACGCGCCCGTTCGATGGCACGCTCGAAAACTGGACGTATGAACCGATCTACGATGCCGGGCGTGTAGCGGCTGCGGTAAGCCGCTTGCTCGAGCACCGGCACCCGGCGAAAATCCACGCCACTACGACGCGGGATCGTCTATAAGCGACGCGACGGCACTCCATGCCGAGACAGCGCACAGGGAAGCGGCGAAAGGTATGGCCCTCGAGATCGAGACATTCAGTAATTTGACGGGCGGGAACGCCTTCTTCAAGGCCATCGGCCATCCGCTTGCGGCGCCGAAGATCGCCGCACTGCTGGAGCGGCTGAAGCTCGCCGGCCCCGTCGCGGTCTACGACCCTCACAGCTTCGCCCTAGGTTTCGCAGCGCTCTACCCGCCCGCCGGCCTCGACCTCGTGAGCGTCTATGTGCAGAACGTCGAACACATCGGCCAGATGAAATTCGGCGCTACAGCGCAACCCGTTACCGAGCTTCCGGCATCGAAGGCCAAGACGCTCTTCATCGTAGCGTTCGATGCCGCGCGGGCAATCGACCATATTCGGCATCTTGCACCCAGGGATATGGCCATCGTGAGCCTCGATGACGCGAAATTACCGAGGGAGATGCTGAGTAACCCCAGGCACTATCTCGACCCGCTCAACTTCGCGACCAATTTCGCCTTCTTTCGCGACACCGATGGCCTTCACACTCGTCTCGTGACCGCGAATTACTGGGCCGGCTACGGCGCCAAAGAGGTCTCGCTGTGGTTCATGCTCTTCGACGAGCACGGCAAGGCGATCGCCGAATGGCGCGAAAGGCCCAAGTGTGGCATGGCATCGATTTCCGTCGACAGCCGTAAGGTTCGGGCACAGTTCGGGCTCGCACCTTTTACGGGCCAGCTCTTCGTGCACGCGATCGGTGCCGCGGGGCACGACGTGGTGAAATATGCCCTCGACGTTTACGGTGATGAAGCTGACGCCCTCTCTTGCACGCACGACGCCAACGCGTGGCCGGCCGACTTCTATGCCGGTCTGCCGGCGCCGCGCAAAGATGAGCGCGTAATACTTTGGATTCAGAACAGCCATCCTTGCCCCATTCCCGCGAAGGCAGTCGGCCTCAATCTTATGGGCTCGCCGGAGACCGCTTGGTTCGATCGCGTCGTTTCGCCTTTCGCAAGCCACGCCCTCGATGTCGCGGAATTGCTGCCGCACGCGCGCTGGCCTCAGCAACTCGAAATCCAGGCGGGCAAACACTTCGTTCGTCCGCGCTATGAGATCGCGAGGGCGAACGGACGGCGCAGAATCGCGCACGTGAATGTTGAGCGTACCGACCTCAAGTCCGACCCTCGCATCCCGGAGCTTGCCAACCTACTAGGCAAGGGATTCTTGTTGCCTGCTCCGCTCGCACCCCTTCGCCAATTCCGTTTAACGGTGCTGCCAACCCCTATGGCGACGTGCCAGAAGACATTGCCGGTCACGTTGCTCGTCTACGACTCCGAGGGATATGAGCGCGCGCGCCACTCCTTTGGCTGCCTGAAGCGAAGCGAGAGTATTGCCCTGGACTTGGGCGATCTCATCGATGGCGGCGCTGAATTTGCCCGCGGCTACGGCCATGTCGAACTCGTGTACGATTTTGCACACGGAGGCGAAGCCGATGGCTGGCTCCATGGCATCTTCCGGTACGAGGACATCGCGAGCGGGCACGCCGCCGAGACGAGCTTCGGCGCCCACGTCTTCAATACAGTGCTTACATACAAGGGCGAGCCCCAATCCTATTCGGGACCCCCACCTGGCCTCTCAACGCGCCTTTTCCTCCGGCTCGGCCCCCCGCCTCTCGACACACTTTGCCATTTGATTTTTCCGGCCTCCTTGCCGTGGCGCGCCCATTCGGCGACCGATCTCATCCTCCATGACGGCGAAGGGCAGGAAGTGGCTCGGCGGCAAGTTGCAATTCCGTGCGGCGGCTCGCGATTTTGGCGATATGCCGAGACCTTCGATGCAGGCGAGCGAGAGCACGCCGGGTCCGGCGCCTATATCGTGGTGCGTGATGGGACATGCCGGCTCTTCGGCTATCACGGCCTCATCGGCGAGGACGGCGCCTTCAGCCTGGACCATATGTTCGGATTCTGAAATCGGCGGCCTTGGACGCTATTCCCGAAGCGCATGGCTTGCTTCTGGCGCATAGGTTACCTATCCTTTCCGCTTATACGGCAACGCTGCCACTCTCGACCTGGAAGCCTCTGGACCTCGATTCATGGCCAATTCCCACAAAAGCAAAGTCGTCATCGTGGGCTCGGGCCCGGCCGGCTACACGGCCGCGATCTACGCCGCACGCGCCAATTTGCAGCCCATTCTGGTGGCCGGCCTCGAGCCGGGCGGCCAACTCACGATCACAACCGACGTGGAGAACTACCCTGGCTTTGCCGACGTGATTCAGGGTCCCTGGCTCATGCAGCAGATGCAGGCTCAGGCCGAGCACGTCGGAACCCGCTTGTTCAATGACTTGATCGTCGAGGTTGATTTTCAGCACCGTCCATTCCGACTCCTCGGTGACTCGGGCGATACGTACATTGCCGATTCGGTCATCATCTCGACCGGTGCACAGGCGCGCTGGCTCGGAATCCCGAGCGAGACCGCTTATCGCGGCCGTGGCGTTTCGGCGTGCGCGACCTGCGATGGATTCTTTTATCGCGATAAAGCGGTGGCGGTGATCGGCGGCGGCAATACGGCGGTCGAGGAGGCAATCTTCCTGACCAACTTTGCGCGTCACGTCACGTTGGTCCACCGGCGCGATAAGTTGCGAGCCGAGAAGATTCTCCAGGATCGTCTATTCAAGAATCCCAAGATCACGGTCGTCTGGGACCACGCGGTCGATGAGATCCTTGGAAGCGGCAACCCGGCAACGACGACCGGCGTAAGGCTTCACCACGTCAAGACCGGGGCTGCGACCACTCTTGCCGTCGACGGCGTCTTCATCGCCATCGGCCATGAGCCGGCGACATCGATCTTCAAGGGCAAGGTCGCGATGGACGGTGGAGGTTATGTGCTGACGGCCCCGGACAGCACGGCAACGAGTGTCCCTGGCGTGTTCGCCGCGGGCGACGTCAAAGACAAGGTCTTCCGTCAAGCGGTGACCGCTGCGGGGATGGGATGCATGGCCGCACTCGAGGCGGAGCGTTTTCTTGCCGCCAACGAGGAAGAGCAAGCGCGGACGGCGGCCGAATAATGCCGCGCGATAATTCAACGACCCCGAAGGGCGGGCAAATTCGGGGATTTAGAGGCAGGGGAATGGATTGGGATAAGCTCCGGGTTTTTCATGCGGTCGCCGAGGCGGGCAGCTTCACGCACGCCGGTGAGACCCTCAAACTTAGTCAATCGGCGGTAAGCCGCCAGATAAGCGCACTCGAGGAAAGCCTCAGCACGACGCTCTTCCATCGCCATGCGCGCGGCCTCATTCTCACCGAGCAAGGCGAGCTTTTGAACCAGACGGTGAAGGACGTGTTCGGCAAGCTCGCCATGACCGAGGCGATGCTGACCGAGAGCAAGGAACGACCGAAGGGTCCCCTCAAGGTCACGACGACGGTCGCCTTCGGCTCGACCTGGCTGACGCCGCGCATCCGAGAATTTCTAGACCTCTATCCGGAAATCGAGATGACACTCATCCTCGATGACGGCCAGCTCGACTTGTCGATGCGGCAGGCCGACGTTGCGATACGGATGGCGCCGCCCCGCCAGCCGGATCTGATCCAGCGTCAGCTCATGAAGGTGCACGTTCACCTGTACACGACGCGCGACTATCTGGATGCTAACGGGACGCCGGTCGCCGCCGAGGATCTTGAGAACCATAAGATCGTCATTTTCGGCGAAGAGGCACGGCTGCCCGCGTCGAGCGTCAACTGGCTCATGGACCTTTGCAAGGCTTACAAGCGCTCGCCCAGGCAAGTTCTCAGGGTCAACAACATCTACGGCATCTATCGCGCCGTGAAGAGCGGAATGGGAATCGCCTCGCTGCCGGATTTCATGGTGCGCGAAGATAAGGACTTGATCCGCGTCTTGACCGATCTTGAAGGCCCGAGTGTCGATGCCTATTTCGTCTATCCAGAGGTGTTGCGCCACTCGAAGCGCATTGCAGTGTTCCGGGAGTTCCTGATTAAGCGGATATCGGAGTCGCATTTTTAGGCGAATTGGCGGAGCGCTGCGGCTCACCGATTCCTGACATTTCAGGCACCTTCGAAACGCTAACCCGCGTGTAACTCGCGCACGCCATGCATGGAACGCATGGCAACTTTGATGATTTTTATATGGTTTTCACGGCAAAAAGACCTATTTACTGTTTTAAGTAGTTGTTGCGTTGCAGCAAGCCCCTGCGTTGATTTGTTAAATGATTTTGGGCGATTTCGCCCTCCGAGTTCCAGGCGCAAGGCCTGGAAGGGGCCTTCGGGCCCTACGTCTCCCAGACGTGAAGCCTCCCTGTTCAACTCACCGGGCCGAAAGGCCCGGTCTTCTTTTGTGCTCAATGATTTGCTTGGTAGCAACGGCAATACTGGGATGCCACACTTATCGAATTGAAGAGCGCGAGCCCCGGTCCAGCCTCCCTTAACGGCCCCTGCATATCTCGTACTGTGGATTCTCAATAATTGGAGCAACTGAAATGGCCCTTCGGACATATCTCGCGCCGCTGTTCGTATTGGCGGCCATCGTGCTCTCCTGTGAAGCGCTTGCGGACGAGAACGAAGTCGGCAGTGTCAATACGGAATGGAAGCTGCTAGGCCCCGACAGCAAGATCGTCATTACCGCTTTCGATGATCCTGACATCCCTGGCGTCGCTTGCCATCTGAGCCGGGCAAGGACTGGCGGTGTGTCGGGGATGATCGGCATCGCCGAAGACACTTCCGATGCAGCGATCGCATGCCGGCAAGTGGGCCCAATCACCCTGCCGTCGAAAATGCCGGTCAAGAAGGAGGTATTCGATGAACATCGCTCGATCTGGTTCAAATACCTCCACGTCGTGCGTTTCTACGACGCCAAGCACAACACGCTCGTGTATCTAAGTTATACGGACAAGGTTCTAAAGGGCTCGCCGAAGAATTCGATCTCGACTGTGCCAGTCATGCCCTGGCCGTCCTCCACAGCACCTTGACGAAGACGTGGTTTGTGTGCGGCGGAGTCCCCCATTGGGATGTGGTGGAGATTGTGAAAGAGACCTCGACTCTCGCACCTTCAATGTGGGAAGTGGGCTGGGACAGAGCGATGAAATCGTAGCAGTCTAGTACCATCGGCCGGAGCGATCAGGTGAAAATCTCCGTCCTGCTACTCGATCCGTATGGCACGCCGGGGATTTCATCGATTTGTTTGGAGGTGGTGCAGGTGCAAAGCATGAACTGGTCGGGTCCTTCGGCGCGGGTGGCCACGATGTGGCTTGTGCAGCCGGTATTGCCAACAGGAGAACGACGACAATGCCAACGACGATTGCCAAGAGTGCATAAGGATCCGATTTCTCGCTGCCGCCCCTGGCGGCATGCCAGCTGCCTGCCATAGGATATGAGTCTTCGGCCATCTTTAAGGCGCTACCGGTGACGCCGGCCGGCGAAACCAGGCGGTCGGATTTTTCTCGGCGGAACGAGGGTGCGACGATGTTCACGGATGCCCTCACTCAAAGTGCCCACTGCAAGCTGCATGTAAGTGCGAACCCCCTAAAAATTCCATTCGATTTTTCCGCGCAAAAAATAAAGGAACCATCAAAAGTCAGCTTCGAGAAAATGAGAGAAAAGTAACCCAGCCAAAGGAGGGTTGAGGCGCAGACTCGAAGCGTCTGTAGCAAGTGGGCGGTATGGTGGAGGCGGGGTGCGAAGCGCTACACTAGGCTTCGTACGCGAACGCGATCGACGCAATCGCCCCAAGATCCGTCATCGCTGCCGATTCGAACGCATTATGGTGCCGGGTCGTCATGAATATTTTGACAAGCCGTCACCGATCATTTTGGCTTCCACTCCTGCACCAACTTCTTCGCCTCCGCGATCTGGGCCGGCGTCATTTTTGCTGCCACGACGTCTCGGTTTCGGATCGCTCCATTGCGGCTCTCTGGCTCCGCCGCGGCGTATTTCGATGCGGCAAGGTCGAGCCACATGTATGCCCTTACAAAATCCTGCGGCACACCCTCGCCCTTGGCGTACATGCCCCCGAGATTGTATTGAGCGAGCGCATATCCCTGGTCCGCCGCTTTTCGATACCACTTCGCCGCCTCGGCAAAGTCCCGCCGCGTGCCGCGGCCATTCTCATATATGAAGCCGAGATTGTTCTCCGCCACAACCAGCCCCTGATCCGCAGCCTTCCGATACCATTTTAACGCCGCAGCATAGTCCTGCGGCGCGCCCTGGCCCTTGCTGTACATGATGCCGAGGTTCGACTGCGCCAGCGCGTTACCCTGATCCGCAGCCTTGCGGATCCATTTGAAGGCCTCCGCGTAGTCCTGCGTTACACCATTGCCGAGATAATACGCCGTGCCGAGGTTATATTGAGCGACCGCATATCCCTGGTCCGCGGCTTGTCGATTCAACTTGGCCGACATAGCAAAGTCCTGCGGCACACCCTCACCCCTGGCATACATGGCACCGAGATTCGACTGAGCCACGTCGTAACCTTTATCGGCGGCCTTGCGATACCAATCTGCGGCCGCCGCGTAGTCCCGAGAAACACCTTGCCCATTCTCGTACATGACGCCGAGGTTGCATTGTGCCAGGGCGTATCCCTGATCGGCTGCCAGGCGATTCCACTTCACGGACTCTGAGTAATCCTGCGGCACCCCTCGACCGATGTAGTACGCCGTGCCGAGATTGGATTGAGCCACGGCAAAGCCTTGATCGGCGGCTTTGCGGTACCACCTTGCCGCCTCGGCAT
>DASPOR010000023.1 GCA_035625915.1 Alphaproteobacteria bacterium
ACGCGGCGAGCTCTTCAGCGCCGGCGGACGCGTCGTCAAAAACGTAACGGGCTACGACCTTTGCAAGCTCCTCGCCGGTTCCTATGGAACGCTTGCCGCGATGACCGATGTCGTCGTGAAAGTCCTGCCCGCACCCGAAAAAACGCGAACGGTGCTGGTTTTCGGCCTCGGCGATGAAGATGCAGCCCGCGCAATGGGCGCTGCGCTGACCTGCGAACATGAGGTCTCCGCTGCGGCACACTTGCCCGAACCGATCGCCAGGCGTTCGGCGGTCGGGTATGTGAACAGTGGCGGCAAACCGGTGACCGCGGTGCGCGTCGAGGGATTTCCTGCCTCGGTCCAACTCCGGTGTACGGCGATCAAAGTGTTGCTCTCGTCCTTTGGCCCCGTCGAAGAACTTCACGGCAAGAATTCCGCGATACTCTGGCGCGAGATTCGCGATGTCGAGCGACTCTTGCCTCAGCTCGAACGCGCAGTGTGGCGAATTTCGACGCCGCCTGTCGCCGGAGCAAAGGTCGCAGCCCGCATCGCAGCGAGACTCCCTGCGGAGCTCTATTACGATTGGGCGGGCGGATTGATCTGGGTGGCGTCGGCCGCGAGCGGCGATGCAGGTGCGGTCGTCATTCGCGACGCGCTGCGTGAATCGGGTGGGCACGCGACCCTTATGCGAGCGCCCGAGGCCGTGCGGGCGGCCGTCGAAGTGTTCGAGCCGCTTTCGAATGCAGTCGAGCGATTGAGCGTGCGCGTCAAGGAAAGTTTCGATCCGCGCCGCATCCTCAATCCCGGCCGCACTCATGCGGGCCGATAGCAAATGCAGACCAGCTTCACGCTCGCCCAGCTTGCAAATCCGAACATCAAGGAAGCGGACAAGATTCTCCGCGCCTGCGTTCACTGCGGGTTTTGCACCGCGACATGCCCAACTTACGTGCTTCTCGGGGACGAACTCGACAGTCCACGGGGTCGCATATACCTCATCAAGCAGATGCTCGAAGGGGGGAAACCGGCGACGACAAAAGTCGTCAAGCACATCGATCGGTGTCTTTCCTGCCTCTCCTGCATGACAACCTGCCCGTCGGGCGTTCACTATATGCATCTCGTCGATCACGCGCGCGCGCATATCGAACAAACCTTTCGTCGGCCCCTCGTCGATCGGCTCTTGCGCACTTTGTTGGCGCGCGTTCTACCGAAGCCCGCATATTTCCGCTTGGCACTCCTTGGGGCTTTCCTGGTCAAGCCGTTTGCCCGGATATTGCCCGCAAAACTCGGCGCCATGATTTCGCTTGCGCCTGGGCGACTTCAGTTCCCTTCCCGCATGGATCGCCCGCAGCGATTCAGTGCGGAAGGGACACGCCGGATGCGCGTCGCACTTCTCCCCGGTTGCGCGCAACGGTCTCTCATGCCTTCCATCAATGAGGCAACGATTCGCCTGCTCACGCGGCACGGATGCGAGGTCGTCTTGGTGCGCGGAGTCGGCTGCTGCGGCGCTCTCGTCCATCATATGGGGCGTGAGCAAGAGGCGCTCGATGCTGCCAGGTCGAACATCGAGGCATTTCGACGCGAGATCGAGCAAGGCGGTCTCCACGCGATTGCGATCAATGCGTCCGGTTGCGGCACGATGGTCAAGGATTACGGCTACATGCTGCGCAACGATCCTCTTTGGTCGGAGGCGGCGCAGCAGGTCTCCTCGCTTACCAAGGACATCTGCGAGCTGATGGAAGAACTCGGCCTCGCGGCACCTTCACGCAAGGTCGGAATTACCGTCGCCTATCACGGCGCCTGCTCGCTGCAGCATGGCCAGAGGGTCGTCAGAGCGCCGCGCGATCTCCTTGCAACCGCGGGATTCGATGTGCGCGAGGTCCCGGAGGGTCATCTTTGCTGCGGATCGGCAGGGACTTACAACCTGCTTCAGTCCGATATTGCCCGCCAGCTGCTCGCGCGCAAAGTCCAGAACATCGAGAGCGTTGGGGCCGACATCGTTGCTGCCGGAAATATCGGCTGCCTCGTTCAGATCGGAAACGGCACGCGCCTCCCGGTCGTGCATCCAGTAGAGCTTCTCGACTGGGCGACGGGTGGACCCATCCCAAAGGCGGTCCGGGCGATTGCGCAAAGGATTTCTTCTGGTCCGTGAGACCGATCCCGCTCACTGAAGATTGTGCGACGTCCGTCTTGGCGTTTTGGCCGTGGACCGCCATATTGGGTTCATGAAATGGCTCGTCATTTCGGCCCTTGCGGCTTTGTCGCTGGCGACTGCAGGTCGTCCCGCCTTTGCCGATCAAACTGACAGCCGGCTCGACAAGCTTTTCGCAGATCTCAAAGCGACGTCCGACCCGGTCGAAGGGGAAGCCATCACGGAGACGATCTGGCACATTTGGTACGAAACCGACAATACAAAGGCCGAAACGCTCTTGACCGAAGGCGTCGACGCGATGGAAAGCGATCGATACGACGCAGCACTTGAGGATTTCGACCGACTCGTCGAAACCGCTCCGAACTTCGCCGAGGGTTGGAACCGCCGCGCAACGCTCCTTTATTTGATGGGCGAGTTCGACGGCTCCGTGCGCGATATCGAGCGTACGCTGGAGCTGGAGCCTCGCCATTTCGGAGCGCTTTCGGGACTTGGATTGATCTACCTTCAACTCGGGAACGAGGAGGCAGCGCTCAAGGCCTTCAAGCAGGCGTTCGAGATCAATCCGCACCTTGAAGGCGTCAAGGAGAACATCGAGTCAATCGAGAAAAGCATGAAGGATAAGGGTATCTAAGTGGTGAGATTGGCTGGCGATTTTCGTGAGTTCACAAGGGTTTCACCCAGAGTTGATGACGTACCGGGCGCAAATCGGCATAAATAGATGGGGAAAATCAGCCCGCGAATCGCCAGTCACCTGTTAACGGTTCGGTGCCGTGTCGAGAGGAGTTCGATCATGCTGATCAAGCGCACGCCAGGTTGGGCTATCAGGGAGTCGGAGGCGACACCCGAGTCCGTCTTCGTCCGACGCCGCTCACTCGTCAAGGCGCTGGCCGCTGGTCCAATCTTGGCTCCGGTGCTGGCGAGCTCATTCGCTCGTCATGCACGCGCGGATGAAGAGGCGCTCGAAACCGACCCTTCGGCCAGCCTCTACCCTGCAAAGCATAATGAGAAATACACGCTCGATCGCGCGATAACGCCGGCCGACGAGGTAACCACCTACACCAATTATTACGAATTCGGCTCGCAAAAGAATATCTGGCGCCGCGCTCAGGCGATAAAGCTCCGCCCATGGACGGTCAAGTTCGACGGCATGGTCGAGAAGGAGATGGTTGTCGATATCGACACAATCCTCAAGCAGATGCCGCTCGAGGAGCGGCTTTATCGTCATCGCTGTGTCGAGGCGTGGTCGATGGCGGTGCCATGGACTGGGTTCCCCATGAAGGCGCTCGTCGACTTCGCAAATCCCCTCTCCTCGGCGCAGTACGTCGTAATGCAGACCTTCCAGGACCCGGCGACGGCACCCGGCCAGCGGGAATTCTGGTATCCCTGGCCCTATGTCGAGGGCCTTACGATGGCCGAGGCGACAAGCGAGCTTGCCTTTATGGGAACGGGCCTCTACGGCAAGCCGCTTCTCAAGCAGAACGGCGCCCCGCTCCGCCTCGTAACGCCGTGGAAATATGGGTTCAAGTCGATCAAGGCGATCATCAAGGTGACCTTTACCGACCAGCGCCCCAAGACGTTCTGGGAGACGATCGCCTCGAACGAATATGGCTTCTGGGCGAACGTCAACCCTGACGTGCCGCACCCCCGGTGGAGCCAGGCGACCGAGCGCGTGCTCGGCACCAATGATCGTGTGCCGACTCAAATCTTCAACGGCTATGGTCCCTACGTCGCCGGTCTTTACGTCGGACTGGAAAAAGAGCGTCTGTTCGTTTGAGAGCGAGGTACCGGCCGTATTCCGCGCGGTGCACACCGAAGGCGCTCGGTTGGCAGCGGTCCGGGCGGCACGACTGTCACTTGGCGCTGCTCGAGGGCCGCTCGCGTGCCTCAAGAAGATTGCCGGCCTTGTTGCCGTGGTGCGCGCGTGGACTCTAAGTCCTACGTTCAACGGTGTGCGCATTACGTCGTTAAGGTCGAATAGCGAAGAGCCGCACCGCGCGCATAATTTTTCCTCAGACGCAAACACCGCACCGGCCGTGGTAGCACTCGCTGCAGCAACTGGCGGCATTGCCGTCCGTTCAAGCGACAGTTGGACGCGGAAGTCGCTGGTTGCCGCAATCGTTACGGCATTTTTGCTTCACGCCGTCGCATTCCTGCTCTTCGTTATCGAACTGCCCAAAAAGGATATGGGATCGGAGCCACCGGCAATGCCTGTCGAACTCGTGATGGTGCCGCCACCCAAGGCCGCAGCGCCACCCTCTCGTCAGCAGCCTGTTCTCGAGCCCTCTAAACGGGAATCGGGCGGCGCGTCGGATCGCGCAGCGGGCCAGGCTCCCGACATGGCACCCGAACCGAACGAGGTGCCGGAACCGGTCGAGGCGCTTGAGCCTGTCGTACCGCCAATACCTTCAGCACCGCCTACTTCCGTCACGACGCCGGTACCATCACTTCCCAAGCCAAGGCCGACCCCGGCGGCGTTGCCGCACATACGTCGCCCGCCAGCACCTCTCCACAATGACAGTGCCATCGCGGGCGAGGGTGGAGGGGATCGATACCTCAATGCGATGCGCGATCGGATTATGAGCGAACTTGTCTATCCCGACGCCGCACACTCGCTTCGCCTTTATGGCGTCGCCATTTACGAGGTGCTCCTCGATCGCCGGGGCCAGCTGGTCGCCGTCGAAATGCGATTGTCGTCGGGTGAGGGCATCCTCGATGCGGCCGGCATCAATGCAATCCAGCATAGTGCTCCGTTTGGTCCGGTTCCTGCCGACGTTCCCGGCGAGCGAATCGGCGTCGAAATACGATTGCCGATGCAACCCTGAGAGTCTGGCTTCGGACCACGCCCTCCGCGCTGACCATTCAGGCTGTCTCCTGTCGCGAAAAATGCAAGAATTGCCTGGCGGAAGGACTTGACGAACGCGCCGGAAGCGATGCCAGCTCCGGCCCGTTCGAGCATTCGGGGGGCGGTAATGATCGTCGATTGCCACGTGAATTTGTGGGAGCCACAGCACGTGCGGCCTCTCTTCAGCGTCGGAACCGCATACTCCCGACCCGGCGCTGTAAGCCCGGTCGCGGATCCGGATACGGTTTACGCGGCAATGGCGCAAGTCGACAAAGCCATCGTCTTTTCCATTCGCTATGGCGACTCCGCGGGCATTGACGGCGACGACGAGGTGACGGCTCGTGCGGTGCGTAAATATCCCGACAAGTTCGTTGGCTTTGCCACGATCGATCCGCGCCGATCCGATTGTATGAATTTACTGCGACATGCCGTCGAGGTGCACGGCCTCAAGGGTGTCAAGTATGGTCCGATCTATAACGGTGTGTCGCTTCTCGATCCGCGGATGGAGCCGATCTATCGCTACTGCGTCGAGAGAAACCTCCCACTCACGATGCATATGGGAACCACCTTTGCACAAAATGCGCCGGTCGAGCTTGGCCGTCCGGTGGCGGTTGATGAAATCGCGACTCGCCATCCCGAACTCAAGATGATCATGGCGCACATGGCCCATCCTTGGGTCGAGGAATGCATCGTGATCGCGCGCAAGCAGCCCAACGTTTACTGTGAGATATCGGCCATCTTTTATCGGCCGTGGCAATTCTGGAACAGCTTGATCGCGGCTCAGGAATACCGCATCACGGAGCGCGACAAGATTTTTTGGGGTACGGACTTTCCCTTCGCCAAAGTCGAGGAATCAATCGAGGGCCTTCGGGGTGTGAATCGGCCAGTCGAAGGCACGTCGCTGCCACGCGTCAGCGGCGAAACGATCGAGCGGATTCTGCATTCCAATCCGTTCGAGCACTGGTGGCATGGGGGCCTGGCAATCGGCGCGTAATCACTCAGTTCGCCAATCCCATGCAATCGTCGAGGATCGATACGCATGCGCATCACCGAGGTTGAACCGATCCTGCTCCGCGGAGATCAATCTTACGGCACGAGCGCAGGTGCTGAAGAGGCGACGGACAATGGGGACTGGCAACTGCTTGTGCGAGTCGCGACGGATGAAGGGCTAGTTGGCTGGGCTGACGTAGAGACACTGGCACCAGCGGCGGCGGCCATTATCGCCGGGCGCGGCATGGCCGCACTCGGTTTCAAGACACTGTCCGAATTGCTGATCGGCGAGGACCCGCTCGATATCGAGCGGCTTTGGGAGAAGCTATACGTCGGTAGTGCCTATTACGGTCGGCGCGGTATCGCCATGCATTGCATCTCCGCGATCGATAATTGCCTATGGTCGATCCGGGCCGAGGCTGGGGGTGTGTCACTCGCACGCCTCCTCGGCGAGCGGCGGCACGACCGCGTGCTTGCCTATGCTTCAACGCTCTTTCGCTCGTCGCCCGAGGGGGTTGCAGCCGCTGCGCGCGGTTATGTGGAGAGGGGTTATAGGGCGGTCAAATTTGGCTGGGGCGTTTTCGGCGAAGATGCGGCTCGAGATCGCGAGCTTGTCGCGGCGGCGCGTGAGGCGCTCGGACCGGATCGCGTACTGCTCATCGACCCCGGCTGGTACCCGGCGGGCTGGACGAAACCAGGCCGGATGCGCACTACGCGCGAGGCAATCGAACTCTGCGCGTGGCTTTCCGAATTCAATGTCGGCTGGGTCGAGGATTTTATTCACCCCGAGCGCTTCGACGAGTATAGCCAAGTGCGCCGCTCAAGCCCTGTCCCGATTGCAGCCGGCGAGCAAATCCAGACGATTTGGGATTTCTCCCGCTTCATCGGCGAAGGGTGCGTCGACGTGATCCAGCCCGATCTTTCTCGATGCGGGGGCGTCAGCGTCGGCAGGCAGGTTGCGGCCCTGGCGGTTAAGAGCGGGATCGACCTCGTTCCACACTCCTGGCTCACCGACCTCCTCACGGGCTATAGCCTTCAGCTTATCGCGACATTGCCCCGCCCCCGCTTTGTAGAATTCAACGTGAGCCAAAGCGTCCTGACCAAAAATATCGCCCACGGCCCGTTCCAGTTGGCAGAAGACGGCACCATCAACATTCCCGACACGCCCGGCATCGGAGTTACAATCGATCCCGAGTTCATCGCGGCCCATCGGTTCGACAGGCCGTGAGGAAGGCTAAACAGGGCGCCTAGTGTGGTGGATTTGAAACCCCTGTCACTTTGGCGACACTCGCGTTTAGGAACTTCAAATCCGAACTAGAGGTTGACGCAAATGCGCATGGCGTCGAGCATTGCGGCATGTATGTTCCGCGCCGCCCACGCATCGCCGATCCGGTAAAGCGCGAAATTGCCTTGCGGATTTCTTTCGATCCGCTGCGGCTTCGCAACCGCCATCGCCACGAGGTCGACCTCGCCGAGATTACGCGACAGTGGCTTGAGTGCGAAGTATAGATCGTCATTGGGCAGCGTCGCATTATCGCCGATCACCTGATCGACCTCGATCTCGTCGGCATCCGCGCGATAGGCGTTTGACAGCACAGCCGTGAGCCGGTTTCCAGATGGCCGGACCGAGACGAGGCGCGTATCGGGACGGATTCGCACGCCGTATTTATAAAGCTCGTTCATGTGGGCGCCGAGGTTGGTGCCGCCAAGCTCGATCCCCAGCGCGCGGTCGGGTGTCACGATTTGCACCTTGGCACCCTTCGCCGCTGCGAATTCGGCACAGGATAACGCGGCACCGCTGCCGTTCTCGTCGAAAAGCAGGATATCGTGACCACATTCCACATTCCTTGCGAGAACGTCCCACGTTGTAGCCGCGAGGCGACTCCCCTCGAAATGGCCGACATTGGGCAGGCCGCCGGTCGCGATCACGACGACATCGGGTTTCTCGGCAAGAATGTCGTCCACCTCGGCGAGCCGGTTGAGCCTGACGTCAACCCCGAGCCGTTCCATCTGGGCGCCGAGCCATGCGGCGATACCGGCGAGGTCGCGGCGCCAGGTTGGCTTGGCGGCGAGGACAAGCTGACCGCCAAGCTCCCCCGCCGCCTCAAACAACACGACTTTGTGGCCCCGTCTCGCGCAAACACGAGCCGCCTCGAGCCCCGCAGGACCGCCGCCGGCGACAGCGACCTTCAGCTTTTTCCCTTGTGTCTTCTCGACCACGTGAGGGATCGTCGCCTCGCGCCCGGTTGCGACATTGTGCGCGCAGCATGCGTCCAGTCCCTTGAGGACCCGATCGACGCAATAGCCCGCACCGACGCAAGGCCGTATATCGGCCTCCTCCCCACGCGTCAGTTTGTTCACGTAGTGGGGGTCGGCGAGCATCGTCCTCGTCATCCCGACCATGTCGAGATATTTCTCGCGGACAGCGAATTCAGCGGTGGCGGCGTCGGTGATCCGTGTTGCGTGAAAGATCGCGACACCGACTTCCTGTTTGATCGCCCGCGCGAGCTTAAGGTACGCCGCCGACGGCACCCACATGGTCGGCCAGATCGTCGCCTCGCCTTTGTAATCCGTTGCCTGTGCGCCCACGACGCTGATGAAGTCGACGAGGCCGCTCCGCGCGTAAGTGCGCGCGATGGTAATGCAGTCATCCTGGGAGAGGCCGCCCTTCAGCATTTCGTCACCGGGCATGCGAATGCCGACCACGTAGTCCTCACCTACTGCGGTACGGACCGACTCCAATACTTCGAGACCAAGCCGAACCCTGTTCTCCAACGCACCACCATACGCGTCGGTGCGCTTGTTCATGGCGGGAGACCAAAACTGCTCGATGAGCGTGCCCGCTTGGCAGGATATCTCCACCCCGTCGACGTCGCCTTCACGTGCGCGAAGTGCTGCAGCGGCAAAATCGGCCCGTATGCGCCGGATATCATGGTCCTCCATGATCGCTGGGAAGGACGCGTGGATGACCTCGCGCAGGCATGACGCGGAAAACGTTGGCAACCAGTTGCGGATGTCCCACCGTTCGCGCCGTCCGCCGTGGGTGAGCTGCACAGTGCAGACAGCACCGTGCTCATGGATTGCAGCGGCCATTTTGCGATATCGAGGAACGACCGCGTCGGTCGATCCGTCGACTTGGCCGTAATAGCACGAGTTCTCCGGCGAAACCGTGGTAGCACCGCCGAATTGCGTGAGCCCCACCCCACCCTTCGCTTTTTCCGCGTGATATCGGATATATCGATCGGTAATGACCCCGCTCGTCGCATAGCCTGGAGAGTGGCTCGTGCTCAAGAATCGGTTCTTGATGCGCAGTCCCCGGATCTCAAGCGGCTGAAAGAGGCTTTCGAATGCGCCCATCATCCGGCTCCTTTGGGTCAAAGCGGCAGGACGGTTCCAACCTTTAGCGCGAGTGCCTTTTCATAGACGATCGTTGCGGCCGCGGTGTCGGCAAGGCCGATACCCGAGAACACAAGCCCACTTCGTTCGCTGGCACTCATCCGCCCCGGAATGCGTCCGGAAACGAGATCGGCTATCTCGCCGGCGAACGCGCCACGATAATTCAGTTGCTCGGGTCCGCCAGGTTTACTCTGCTCGACATCGTCGGTGACGACGCGGTCGTAGGCATGAAACGTCTCCGCTCGCCAACTGTAGCCGAGCTCGACCATTGATACGAAGGTGCCGGGCGAGGTCCATGAGACATCGAGAAACGGATTCTCCGGTGCTGCGTGAGGCACGCTGCTCACAACGATGTCGAGATTCTGAACCGCCAGCCGCGGCTCGGTCACGACGGTTGCTTCCACTCCGTGCGCTCGCACCTCGCGGGCGAACGCTTC
>DASPOR010000024.1 GCA_035625915.1 Alphaproteobacteria bacterium
CTCAAAGCAATTGACGGTCGGCCTGAACGATCTGTCGACGCAGGTTGACGGAGTCATCGCCGACGGTGGAGCGGCAGGTGGCGCGGGTGGTTCGCTCATCAAAGTCGGCTTGGGCACATTGACCTTGAATGGTGACGATACCTATTCCGGCGGCACCACAGTAAGTGGCGGCACCATAATCGTCGGCGACCTTTCACATCCCAGTGCCGCTCTGTCCGGCGGTGGACCTGTTTACGTCGCGCAAGGCGCCACGTTCGGCGGATATGGCAGCGTCACTGGATCGGTCACCAATGACGGCACCGTCGTAGCCGGTAACGCAACGCCGGGATTTAGTGGCATGCCTATCGGCACCTTCACCATTATCGGCACGCTACTCAATCGAGGTACGGTGAACCTTGCCTCCGATCCGATCGTCGGGAACATTCTGCTGGTTCAGGGCAGTTATGTCGGCGCCAGCGGCATGCTGAATCTGAACACCGTGCTCGGAAGCGACAACTCGCCATCCGATAAGTTGGTGATCAGCGGCGGTACCGGAACCGGAAACACATCGGTGCATATCAATAACGCCGGCGGCCTTGGGGCGATAACTCAGGCCAATGGTATTCCGGTCGTGCAGGCAATCAACGGCGCAACCACCGCGACGGGTGCGTTCGCGCTCGCCGGCGAGGCGCGCGGTGGCGATATCGACTACGAGTTGTTCCAGGGAGGGCTTAACGGCAGCGACCCGAATGACTGGTTCCTGCGTTCGAGCATTATGGTACCGCCCATACCGCCGGAGCCGCCGGAGCCAGGGCCGCTCCCGCCCGACCCGCCGCCGGATCCTCTGCCGCCCGGCGTCTACCCGATAATCGGGCCCGAGCTTGCGACCTACGGCGTGGTGCAGCCGATTGCTCGCCAGCTCGGTCTCACCGTGCTCGGCACACTGCATGAGCGTATCGGCGACACGCTCACCCTCGCGAATACGGGATCGCCGGCGAATGACGGTACCGACTTCGGTGGCTCGGGGCGTTCCGCCTGGGGCCGCTTCTTCGGGCAGCAAATCGAAAACCACTACCAGGCCTTCGCCAATCCGAGTGCGGACGGCCGGCTGGTCGGCTTCCAGCTCGGCTACGATCTCTTTCGCGGAGATCTGATCGCCGACCACCGCGATGTCGCGGGCGCTTACTTCGCCTATGGCAACAGCAACATGGGCGTGAACGGTCTGGTCACGAATGCGGCGGCGAACTCGTACGTCCAGAGCCACACGGGATCGGTCGCGTTGAATTCCTATTCCGGCGGGCTTTACTGGACGCATTATGGCCCGGGCGATTGGTATCTCGACGGCGTTCTGCAAGGCACGCACTACACAGGGAATGCCACGACCGAGTTCGCCAATCTGCCGACCGTCGGCAACGGCTTTGCCGTCTCGCTCGAGGCAGGCTATCCCGTGCCGCTCCCGCTCGGGCCGCACTTCGTGCTGGAGCCGCAGGCGCAGATCATCTGGCAGCATGTCGGCTTTCAACAGGGCAATGACGGGTTGGGCGAGGTGGCACTCGGCACGACCTCGGGTGCGACGGGGCGACTCGGCGTGCGCGGTCAGTGGACCATCGAAGACGAAGACGGGCAGGTCTGGCAGCCCTATGCGCGAGCCAATGTCTGGCGCGATTGGGATGCGCGGGCGACGACGACCTTCTCGGGCGTCGACCAAGTGCCGCTCGATGAGCAGGCGACGCGCCTCGAATTCGCGGGCGGATTGACGGTCAAGCTCAACACGAGTTTTAGCCTCTATGCACAGGCGGGTTATCAATTCGCCATCTCTCCAAGCGACGCCCGCCGCGACGGCGTGAAAGGCGATATTGGCGTTCGTTACACTTGGTGAGGGCATTCAGTCGTGCCGGGCAATCTGGCTGGCCAAAGTGTCCCTTCCTGTCATTTATCGGAATTGCCATTCACGCTGCCGAATGTTCGCATTCAGTGGCAAGGCGGACTGACATTCAGTGAATTTTGCGAGCGCATGTCCTAGTGTGGCTGCTACAGCATTGCCACCGATGGAGCGCCCGATGACCGTCAAGATCGAGAGGAACGGGCCGGTCACGACAATCGTCATGCACCGGCCCGAGGTGAAGAACGCCGTCGATCCAACCCAAGCCCGCGCGCTTCATCGCGCGTTCCTCGCCTTCGACGCCGACCCGGACGCGGCGGTGGCCGTTTTCTACGGCGACAACGGTAGCTTCTGCGCGGGTTACGATCTCAAAGCACTTTCGTCGGGGGAAGGCGCGGACTGGACCGACGAGATCGTATTTTCCGACGACCGAAAGGCGCCGATCCCGCCCGGTCCCATGGGTGCCTCCCGGCTCGAGCTGTCCAAGCCGGTGATTGCGGCGGTCGAGGGGCCGGCCGTCGCCGGCGGCACCGAACTCGCACTTTGGGCGGACTTCCGGGTGATGGCGGTGGACGCATATTTCGGCATTTACTGCCGGCGCTGGGGCGTGCCGCTGATCGATGGCGGCACCGTGCGCCTGCCGCGCCTTGTCGGCATGGGCCGCGCCCTCGAAATCATCCTCACGGGGCGAAAGGTGCCCGCCGAGGAAGCCTTGCGCATCGGCATGTGCGAATATGTCGTCCCCCACGGTGAGGCGCGTGCCAAGGCGGAAGCGCTCGCCATGGAAATCGCTCGCTTTCCGCAGCAGTGCGTGCGCGCCGACCGTGCTTCGGTCTATCGCCAGCAGGGCCTCTCCCTGATGGAGGGCATGCGCAGCGAATTCGCGGGCAGCCTCCCCGTCGTCCGCGCCGAATCGGTCATGGGTGCTGGACGCTTTGCGGGCGGCAAGGGAAGGCATGGCGATTTTCGGGAGATTTGAGGGGTGATCTTTAGCGCCTGCTTCGGGCAAACTGTTCTTACGCTCGAGGTCGACCCCGTCTAAAATCCTCGCGACGTGGTGCACCGGGTCGGGGGATGCCGTGGACGCGGCCGGTACATATTCGCTCGCCGATATAAAGTCGCTGGAGACGCCGAAAGCGTTGCGGGCTGCAATCCGCCGCGGACAATACACGGGTCACACGACTGGCTTGGCGCCAGGATCGGTGCAGGGCAACGTGGTGATCCTGCCGCTCGGGTGGGCCGAAGAGTTCTTGCGCTTTTGCGAGGCCAATCCCAAGCCATGCCCGGTGCTGGCCGTCGGCGAACCGGGCTCGCCGTCCCTGCCCCATTTGGGCGAGGACATCGACATCAGGATCGACGTGCCGCGCTACCGCGTATTCCGCGAGGGCGTGGAAGTCGAAACGCCGACCGACATTGCCCATCTTTGGCGCGACGATTTCGTCACGATCGTGCTCGGCTGCTCATTCACGTTCGAGCATGCGCTGCTCGATGCAGGATTGAAGATCCATCACATCGATGCGAACAAAAACGTGCCCATGTACGTGACGAATATCGAGACTGTTGCGACGGAACGCTTCAAGGGCCCAATGGTCGTCACGATGCGCAGCTTCAAGCCGAGAGACGCCATCGCCGCCGTTCAGATCACGTCGCGCTATCCGAAAGTGCACGGCGCACCCATCCATATCGGATTCCCCGAAGCGATCGGCCTCCACGATCTGACGCAACCCGACTTCGGCGACGCGCCCGACCTCGAGCCAGGCGAGCTGCCGGTCTTCTGGGCCTGCGGTGTTACACCCCAACTCGCCCTCGAACGAGCGCGTCCGCCCCTTTCGATCACGCATTTTCCCGGCCATATGCTCGTGACGGACATCCAAAACGCGGACCTGGTTTCATCCTCGTGAGCCGATCCGAACGAACGAAGCCTTCCGGGTGAGCGAGCACCGCTTTCACGATCGGTCGAGCCGAGCCAAGCAGAGCATCCAATACATGCCATTGCCACAACCGCGCCCGGGCCGGCGTGCGGCACTTGCCGCAGCGACCCTCATGATGTTTTCGATTGGAACGCTCTTCGCGTGGAGCGTTTTCGTCGACCCGTTGCAGAACCTGTTCGGCCAATCCCGGGCGGCGGTGAGTGCAGTGTTCTCGATCGCCACCGCTGGATACATGCTGGGCCTGTTGGCCGGGGCGCTCCTTCGGCGCCGCTACGACCGCCCTGTTTTGGCAGCACTTACCTTTCTGCTTGCCTCCTGCGGCATCGGCCTGTCCGGTCTTTGGTCTTCCCTTTGGGCCGTGTGGATCGGCTTCGGTGCGCTCTTCGGAATCGCGAACGGCATCGGCTATGCGCTCAGCCTTGAGACCGCACAAGATGCAATGCCCCATAGGCCGGGCCTGGCAACCGGATTCGCGGTCACATCGTACACGGTAGGCTCGCTGATCGCCGCCCCCTTGTTCGGCTGGGGAATTGCCCACGTGGGACCCCTAAGCACTCTTCGCGCCACGGGGGTTCTGATGGTGCCAATAGGCGTTGCCGTCGTCGCCATGCTGCTTGCCTCGGCGTCAGCGCGCGATGTCAATCATCGCGTTCCAATGGAACCGGGCCGTCGAACGGCCAGCTTATTCTGGCTGCTATGGTCCGGCGTGCTGTTCAGCAGTCTCACGGGATTGCTGGTGCTTGGGCACGCGGCCGCAATCGCGCAATCGGTCGGTCAATCCGCTGAATTGTCGGCTTTCACGGTGAGCCTCGTCGCGGCGAGCAGTTGTGCGGGCCGATTGGCGGGCGGCTGGGCGGGCGATAAGGGCTCGCCCACGCGACAGGCGAGCCTTTTGCAAATTCTCGGCGGCGCCGGCGTGCTTCTCGTCGCCGTCCTTCCCGACCCCGCCATGGCCGCCGCCGGCCTGGCACTTGCCGCCGTGGGCTATGGCTGGATGGCGAGTGCCTACCCCATCATTGTCACGAAATTATACGGAATCGAGAGCTTGACGATCGTTTACAGCCGTATCAACACCGCGTGGGGCATCGCCGGGATCGCCGCATCCTATGCCGGCGGGTTCCTCTTCGACATGTTCGGCAGCTATCGCCTTGCCCTTGCCTTGGCTGCTGCAAGTGCTGTCTGTGCCGCGATATCGCTCGGGCTCGTTAAAATCGCGAGAACCGGCCCGGAAACGGGGAACGAGCTTTCCTGACGATCCATCCGTCAGCGGGCTAAGTGACCTTTCAACCGAGCGCGCCCCGGATGTCGCTTACGACCCGCCGTTCTCGGCCAGGGGGTCGAGGCCGAGCTGACCGAGATCCGCGCGCAGTCGCGCTGGATCCTTGGAAGCAAGCGCTGCCTCGATCGCACCATGGGCCGCCTTCCATAGCGGATATGCCGCGGCGAGGAGTGCTCGACCCGCGGGCATGAGGACGAGGCGTCGGCTGCGTCTGTCCATTTCGTCGACCCGGACCTCGACGAGGCGACGGCGTTGAAGCGATTTCAGGACCGCGGTCAGCGTGGTCCGGTCCATTCCCAGGAGTGCCGCGACTTCCCCCATTACCGGCGGATGGGGCCGGTTCAACGACATCAGCAACGAGAACTGACCGTGGGTGAGGCCGAGTGGGCGAAAGACCCCATCGAACCGCCGCGCCAGCGCACGGGCAGCACGCTGCACATAGAGGCAAAGGCAGCTACTACGGACCTCAATCGTCTTCTCGAACGGGAAAGAAGATCGCACCGTCGTTCGCCTTGGCGCTCGCGTGGAAATGCGCGTTGACATGGGTTAATTATGTTGATATCAACGTATTTGTCAAGAGACGGAGGAGGATATGACCAAGATGAGTTCAGTCGTGCATTTCGAGATGCCCTACGAAGAGCGGAATCGGATGGCTAAATTCTACCGGACCGTCTTCGGCTGGCAGACCG
Source organism: Alphaproteobacteria bacterium (assembly GCA_035625915.1). Taxonomy (NCBI): domain Bacteria; kingdom Pseudomonadati; phylum Pseudomonadota; class Alphaproteobacteria; species Alphaproteobacteria bacterium. Next base: position 5,761 of record DASPOR010000024.1, read on the forward strand.
AGATGCTGGGTGAAGAGATGGGTAATTACGTACTTGCCACGACGGCTGAGATGAACGGGTGCGCCCCCAAGGAACCAGGCCGAATCAATGGTGGATTCTACCCCAAAAAGGCTGAGTGGCCGGCGCAATACCCATCCGTCGTCATCGCGGTCGAAAACATAAAAGCGGCGATGAAGGGCGTGAGCGAAGCGGGTGGGAAAGTGCTGGGAGAGCCGATGGAAATTCCGGGTATTGGCCAGTACGTCTCTTTCTTCGACACAGAAGGCAATCGCGTGAGCATGCTGCAGCCAAAAGCGCGCGATTAAAGCGAAGCGAATGGCGCCAATCCGGAAAACAAGCTCACGCCCCTGGCCCGACCACGGGGCCGGAAAGGCGCCATAATTCGCAACACTTCGAAGAGCCCGGTTTTCGGGTACGCCCCGCCGTAACGCTTCTCAGCGCCCCTTCCCTATTCCCCCTCCGGAATTGAAGGGTATATTAACGCGAGCGAAACGATGGGGTCCGCGCGTCATGAGCATTGCCGCAACGAAAACTGCACCGGTTGGTCTCGCAAACGAGCCGATACTGCTCCGCAAGGACGCGGACGGCGTCACCACGCTGACGCTGAACCGTCCGAAGCAATACAACTCGCTGTCGGAGGCCATGCTGGACGAGCTTCTGGCGGCATTCGAGGCGATCGCGAAGGAAGAGCAGGTGCGTGTGGTCGTCCTTGCGGGGAACGGTGCGGCCTTTTGCGCCGGGCACGATCTCAAGGAGATGCGCGCAAGGCGGGATCAGGATTATTACCGCGCCCTCTTCGCAAAATGTGGGCGCATGATGCAGGCGATCACGCACCTGCCCCAGCCCGTCATCGCCCGCGTGCACGGGATCGCGGCTGCGGCGGGATGTCAGCTCGTCGCGCAGTGCGATCTTGCGGTCGCGTCCAAGGCGGCGAAGTTCGCGACCTCTGGCATCAACGTTGCCCTTTTTTGCTCGACCCCCGCCGTGGCCCTCACGCGCAACGTGACGCGCAAGCAGAGCTTCGAAATGCTGATGACGGGCGAATTCATATCGGCCGACGAAGCGGTCGAGCGCGGCCTCGTCAACCATGCGGTCGAGGCCGAAGCGCTCGACGAGGCGGTCGCCACGCTCGCCCGGAAGATCATCTCCAAATCGCCGGTCGCGGTCCGGATGGGCAAGGCCATGTTCTACAAGCAAAGCGAGCTTGGCCTCGCCGCGGCTTACGACTATGCGGGCGAGGTGATGGCGTGCAACATGATGGCCGAGGACGTCGCCGACGGCATCGACGCGTTCGCGTCGAAGAAGCCCGCTCCCGATTGGAAGGGACGTTGAGCGGCATCCGTCCCCCTCCCCTCACCCGACGGCCGAGGTTTAGAGACCCATGAGCGACGTGATCGACCGCGAAAACTATTCCGACGAATACCTCCTCGACATCCTGAAGAACAACCGTGTTGTCGCCATGGTGGGGGCGTCCCCCAACTGGAACCGGCCGAGTTCCTTCGCGATGAAATACCTTCAGTCCAAAGGCTACCGCGTCATTCCCGTGAACCCGGTCGCACTCGGCCAGGAAATCCTCGGCGAGAAAGTCTATGCGAATCTCAAAGAAATCCCCGTCAAGGTCGACATCGTCGATATCTTCCGGAGATCGGAAGCGGTACCGCCGATCGTCGACGATGCGATCGCGATCGGCGCCAAGGTCGTGTGGATGCAGCTCGGCGTCCGACACGACGAGGCGGCCGCCAAGGCCGAGCGAGCAGGCCTCAAGGTCGTGATGAACCGATGCATGAAGATCGAATTCGGCCGCCTCTCGGGCGAGCTGTCCTGGAGCGGGATCAACTCCGGCATCATCTCGAGCAAGCGGCGCAAGCTCATCGCGTGAGCGGCAGGAAATCCGGGGAAGGGTATCGGGCATGACAAAAAGGAACGACGCCTACGGCTTCGAGACCCGTGCGATCCACGCAGGGGCGCAGCCCGATCCCGTCACGGGTGCGCGCAACACGCCGATCTACCAAACCAACGCCTACGTGTTCGACGATGTGGATCACGCCGCCTCGCTCTTCAACCTTCAAACCTTCGGCTATATCTACACGCGCCTCACGAATCCGACCGTTGCGGTCCTCGAGGAGCGTGTCGCGAACCTCGAGGGCGGGCGCGGTGCGGTCGCGTGTGCGACCGGTCACGCATCGCAGCTCCTCGCCCTCTTTTCCCTCATGCAACCGGGCGACGAGTTCATTTCCTCGCGCTATCTCTATGGCGGCTCGATTACGCAATTCGTCCACACCTTCAAAAAATTCGGCTGGCACGTGCATCTGGTCGACCCGCACGACCCGGAAAACTTTCGTCGCGCCCTCACCCCCAAATGCAAGGCGATCTTCGGCGAGCAGCTCACCAACCCCGGCGGGGTCGTGATCGATCTCGAAGCGATTGCCAAGATCGCCCACGAGGCGGGCATTCCCTTCATCGTGGACAACACGATCGGCAGCCCCTATCTCTCGCAGCCACTCGCGTGGGGTGCGGATATCGTGACCCATTCGATGACCAAATTCCTCGGCGGGCACGGCACCTCGATGGGCGGCATCGTGGTCGAGTCGGGCAAGTTCGATTGGGGACAAAACGACAAATTCCCGACCATGACCCAGCCGGACCCCGCCTATCACGGCCTCACCTTCTACGAGACCTTCGGCGACTTCGGCTACACGATGAAGACGCGCGCCGTTGGCCTGCGCGACCTGGGGCCGTCGCTCTCTCCGCTCAACGCGTTCATGATCCTGACCGGCATCGAGTCGCTTCCGGTGCGCATGGAGCGCCACGTTTCGAATGCGCAAAAGATCGCGGATTATCTCGAAGGCCACCCGGCGGTCGCGTGGGTTTCCTATGCCGGCCTCAAATCGAGCCGCTATTACGAGCTTGCGAAGAAGTATCTGCCCAAGGGTGCCGGCTCGGTCTTCACCTTCGGGGTCAAGGGCGGCTACGAGGCCGGTGTCAGGGTGGTCGAGAACGTGCAGATATTCTCGCACCTCGCCAACGTCGGCGACACCCGCTCCCTCATCCTCCACCCGGCTTCGACGACCCATCGCCAACTGACGGACGAGCAGCGCGCCACTGCTGGCGCCGGGCCGGATGTCGTTCGCCTCTCGATCGGGCTCGAGACCGTGGAGGACCTCATCCGCGACCTCGATCAGGCGCTTGCCATCGCTCTGCGACGCGGGAAGAAGGCCGCCGAGTAAGCGTCCCCACGCGACACCGCCAAGTGCCGGCGCATAAAAGGCCGTCGTCAGGTTCCGGTAACGTAGATTTGAAGGCAGGCCGAGACGCTCGCGACAATATTAATATAGAGGAAATTCGCGTGAGCCGGGGCGTCGTAAGATGACGCGCGGGCGTGAGCGTTGTCGCAAATTGCAAGTGTTGTCGCTAATCGGATGATCCCATGACCTTCACAATTCAAGTAAACGGCGTCGCTCGCACGGTCGATGTCGACGCTGACATGCCGCTACTTTGGGTGTTGCGCGACGTTCTGGACTTGAAAGGCAGCAAATTCGGCTGCGGTGCCGGCCTGTGCGGCGCCTGCACGGTGCATCTCGACGGCGAGCCTGTTCGCTCTTGCTCGACGCCCGTGTCGAGCGTGGGCGGAGCGGCGGTGACGACGATCGAGGGAATCGGCGACACGTCCGTGGGCAAGCGTGTGCAGACGGCCTGGCTCGACGTCGACGTGGTGCAATGCGGCTACTGCCAAGCCGGGCAGATCATGTCCGCCACGGCACTTCTGTCGAAGACGGCGCATCCGACCGACCAGGACATCGATGCGGCGATGAGCGGGAATGTCTGCCGTTGCTGCACCTATACGCGCATCCGTGCCGCGATCAAGAAGGCCGCAGGCATGCGCACGGCCGACATGCGGACCCTGTGAGGGAGGATGCTGTGACCATGCGCGCCAATCTCTTATCCGCATCGATGCTTCAGCGAAGCACATCTCGCCGCGGCTTCCTTAAAGTCAGCGCTGCTGTCGGCGGCGGCTTGCTGCTGCACGCGACGTTCCCGCCATTGGCGCGCGCCGCGGCGGCTTCATCGTCGCCCGATGAAAGCGCCAGCGCCATCAACGCCTATGTTCGCATCGCACCCGACGGCATCGTCACCATCATGTCGAAGAACCCGGAGATCGGCCAAGGCATCAAGACGATGCTGCCGATGCTGATCGCCGAGGAATTGGACGTCGATTGGGCAAACGTGAGGATCGAACAGGCGATGCTCGATCCGGCAAAATACGGCCGCCAATTCGCGGGTGGCAGCATGGCGACGCCGCTCAACTGGGAACCTATGCGCCGCGTCGGCGCGGCCGGTCGGCAGATGCTCGTCGCCGCGGCCGCCGAGACCTGGGGCGTGCCGGCCGCGGAATGCAGAACGGCGTCGGGCATCGTCAGCCATTCGGCAAGCGGGCGAAAACTGAGGTACGGCGCCCTTGCCGCAAAGGCGGCATCCCTGCCGGCACCGGACATGATGCGTGTCGCCCTCAAGGACTCGAAGGACTTCAAGATCATCGGCCAACCGATCCACGGCATCGATAGCCCGCTCGTGGTGACGGGAAAGCCATTGTTCGGCATCGACGTGAAACTTCCCGGCATGCTTCACGCCGTTTTCGAAAAGTGCCCGGTCTTCGGCGGCAGGATCGTGAGCGCCAACATCGACGCGATCAAAGCGCTTCCGGGGATTCACGACGCCTTTATCGTGAAGGGCGGGACCGATCCCCATGGGCTCGTCGACGGTGTTGCCATCGTGGCGGAGAGCTGGTGGACGGCCAATCGTGCGCGGGAGACGCTTAAAGTCGTTTGGGACGAGGGTGTAACCGCATCGGACAGTAGCGTCGAATTTGCACGCCGAGCGGCGGAACTCGCCAAATCCGCCCCTGCGCAATCGCTGCGCCGGGACGGCGACGTCGACACCGCACTCGCCGGTGCTGCGCATGTCGTCGAGGCTGCTTACGCCTATCCGTTCCTCGCCCATATTTCGCTCGAACCTCAGAACTGCACGGCGCACGTTCATGACGGGAAGGCCGAGCTTTGGGCGCCAACTCAGAATCCGGGACCCGGTGCGGAGCTGGTTGCGTCGACCCTGGGCATCGCCGTGAGCGATGTCACGGTGCGCATGACAAGGTGCGGCGGGGGCTTCGGCCGTCGCCTGCGCAGCGACTTCATGGCCGAGGCCGCGTCTATATCCAGGGTAACGGGCACTCCCGTAAAGCTGCTTTGGAACCGGCAGGACGACATCCAGCACGACTTCTATCGGCCGGCGGGCTTCCATTTCTTCAAGGGCGGTGTGGACGCGAGCGGCAAGCTGATCGCCTTGCGCGACCATTTCGTGACCTTCGGGCAAGGCGACCAGGTCGCGGACTCCGCGACGATGGATCCCGGCGAATTTCCTGCACGGTTCGTCGAGCATCTCGACTACGGCATGTCGATCCTGCCCTTCGGTGTGCCGACGGGCCCGCTCCGCGCACCACGATCGAACGCGATGGCTTTTGCGTTTCAGGCCTTCATCGACGAGCTGGCCCATGCCGCGGGCAGGGACCCGGTCGAGTTCCGCCTGGCGTTGTTAGGCGAGCCGCGCGCCCTGCCCGATCTCTCCCCACAGAAAAATCCACTGCGCAGCTTCGATACCGGCCGCATGCGCGCGGTGCTCGAACGCGTTGCGCAGAAATCCGACTGGGCGAAGCGCAACCTGCCCAAGGGCAGCGGAATGGGTGTTGCGTTCTACTTCAGCCACCTCGGCTATTTCGCTGAGGTCGTGCAAGCAACCGTCGCACCTTCGGGTAGCGTCAAGGTCGACAAAGTGTGGATCGCGGCCGATGTCGGGAGCCAAATCATCAACCCCAGCAATGCGGAAAACCAAGTCCAGGGTGCGGCCCTCGACGGTATCGGTGCCGCACTCGGCCAGGCGATCACTATCGAGCGGGGCCGCACGGTTGAAAGCAACTTCGACACGGTCAAGCCGCTTCGCATCGATCAGGCGCCCCCGGTCGAGGTTCATTTCCTGACCACCGACCATCCCCCGACCGGTCTCGGGGAGCCAGCATTGCCGCCGGTGATTCCGGCCCTCTGCAATGCGATCTTCGCGGCGACCGGCAAACGGATTCGTAAGCTGCCTATCGATCCTGCCGAACTCAAACAAGCATAGCGCGCATCCGTTCAAGCGCCCGATCGCTGAGCCGTTGGATGCATCGTCGTTCGATCCCGACATGGGCAGGATTTGCCGAGCGGCATCTTTTGCTTCCTCTGCCGCATCGCAAACTTGACCATTGACGGCCGATCCGACGGCGAAGGTACACGCGCGCGAAGCGCTTCTCATGCGCCGTTCGGCGTTTTGCGCAGTCCCGCACCGCTGTGGCCCCGCTTTTGCTCAGTCCGTCGCAATAGTGCGTGTGCGGCGTGAAAACGCTTCGCCTAGGGAATAGGAACATGTCCGTTGCCGGCGTTTCAGGCTCCCCCCTTCTGCCGCTGCTCTCGACGCAAGCCGAGGGCCTGACGTCGTCCGGATCCACTCAGACGTCGTCAACCGCGACGGGGCTTGGATCCGACCCGGCCTATCTTCTTTCGCTCGGTCAGCAACAGGCCGAGAGTGCGCTCCTCGGCTACAACCAGCTCGGTCAGTTGGTCAATCAAGCCGGCCAGACGCTCAGCCAGCTCAACCAGACGGACCCGTTCTTGACGATCGATGCCAGCAACGATGCTCCGCCCCCGACGCAATACGCCGTCGACGTTCAGCAGCTTGCCCAGGCGCAAAGCCTGATGAGTGCCGAATACCCGGATGCCGACCAAACCGTGGTGGGGACCGGCGCGCTCACGATCCAGCTCGGCGCCTATGACGCCGCGACCAACAGCTTTACGGCCAATGGATCGCCGGTCGTCGTCGACGTTCAAGACGGCACCCTCAACGGCATCGCGAGCGCTATAAACGAGGCAAATGCCGGTGTGACGGCATCCGTTGTGCAAAGTAGCGATGGAAACGACCGGCTTGTCATCGCCGGCAACGATACGGGTGCCGCCAACGCCTTCACCGTCGGCGGGATCCCCGCACTCAGCTACGATCCGACCACGGCGTCGACCGGTGGGCTCGAGATGACCGCGACGGCGCAGGATGCGGCATATACCGTGAATGGTATCGCGCAGACTTATCCGTCGAACCAGAATGTGCCGATCGCCCCCGGCGTCGTGTCAAATCTCACAGCCCAAGGCACCATGACGGTATCGGCCCCGTTCGGCCAGCAGCAGGCTGCGGCGGCAGCGAGCGGCCTCGCAAGCGCTTTCAATTCGCTCGTACAGAGCATCGACCAGTCGATCGGATCGGGCGGAGAATTGAACGCGGACTCGAGTGTGGCATCCGGCCTCGCCGAGGCGCTGAGTGCAATTACGACCACAACGTTCGGCGGCGGAAAGAGCCTTGCGGACATCGGGATCACGACCCAATCGGACGGCACCCTCACGGTCGACGCACAAACGCTGCAGTCGGCTTACGCATCCGATCCGGCCGGCACGAACGCGGTGATTGCTCAGGCGTCGGCGGCCATGCAACAGGCGATCGGCGGATTCGAGGGTCCGGATGGCAACATTGAATCGCAAACGCGAGCGCTTGCCGCGATCATGTGCCGGGGTCCGTCGCTTGCCGATTTCCTGTCGGCGGAGTCGAGTTCCACGAGTACGGCATCGCCGTTTTCAATCCTCGACCCCACATCGTTATTGTCCGGACAGTCCGCGTTGGGACAAAACACGTCAGGCCAAACCAATTCAGGCCAACTCACCGCCGCGGCGGTATTGGCGCTCGCCCAAAGCGATCCCTCGCTTGCCAACGCACTCTCGGCGGATGCAGGCACGCCCGTCGCCCCCACGTCGCCGTTGCCTGTTCCCGGCCCCACATCTTAGCACGCATTCGCGAAATTCCTGAAACGCGGGATTTCGAAATGCCGTTAGCGGCATGAAAGCGCCTCTCAGGTGCGCGACGTTCGACGCCAGGGAAAGCCGTTCGGATATCGCTTGCGCATCGCCGCGTTGCCTCGCACGAAGAATTCGGCGCTCACGGAATCCGGCCCGCTGCCGGCAGTGTAGTTGACGGTGTAGTCGCCGTTGGTGTCGAAGTGCGGCCGCTGCTTGAGCAGATGACTGCATAGTATGGCATCGGGCGAAAAGATGTCGCGCGACCGGCGATGAAATTGCGGACTGAACTGGACCGCAATATCGCGTCGCAAAAGATAACAGTTCGTGTCGACGAGGTGAGCGGCGGGATCGATCCATGTGGGCCATTTTCCGAGGCTCTCGCAATCGTCCTGAGTGACCAATCGGCCTTCCCTGTCGACGATGTTGCGCAGCGCATGAGCCCATTCGAGGCCTCGGCTCTCGACCAACGCCATCAAGCTCTCGATGTGGTGCCGCTCGAACCAGTTGTCTTCGTCGAGAAATGCGACATATCGGCCGGACACAAGATAAACGGCAGCACCGTAGATGCGATGGCCTTTGAATCCGTCGGCACCGGTGTTGAAGGGTAGCGCTACAAGATGACAGGGACGGCGCGGCGTGCGCGGTAAGGCAGCACGCGCGGCCACCTCGCCTTCCCTCCCGTCGACCACGACGAAGTGATCCAGTCCGGAATAAGTCTGGGCTTGAACGCTTTCGATGGCGCGAGCGAGTGTCGCGGAACCGGTGGTTGGCGTGATGATCGAGACGAGGTATCGCTCCTCGAACCGTGCGCGGCGTGACAAGGCGGTGCGAAGTGCGCCTTGGGCGGCCTCGTGGCCGAGGCGCAGATCGATGGCGCGATCCAATGCTTCGACCGCCGCATCGACGGCACCGGTTTCGAGAAGTGCCAGGCCGTGAAAGTATTGGTAGTCGGCGACCCGAGGTGCTAGCTCGACCGCTCTCCGAGCATGGTGGACCATGCTTTCGAAATCGCGATCTCGCCTTCCGATCTCAGCAAGCAGTCCATAGACCTCGGGGCTTTCCGAGTTGCTCAGGATCTGCAGGCAAATGGCCCTCGCCGCCGACAATTCTCCCTTTTCGACCTGCGCTATGGCGTCGAGTAGACTAGCCATCGCCGTCAGCTCACCGAAGCTTCCGCCGCGGATTCCCTCAGCGCCGAGCGGAGCCCTTTCGCCATTACGTTCCCCGACTTGCCGCCGCTACGATGCTCACGCGCAGCACCCCTAATTCGGTCAATCACTGGTACGCCCGACGGCCGTCCGCCCTGCGCGATGACATTGCCGCCTACACGCGCCCGCACGCCAAGCGCATCCGGAGGCCAAGCGTTTGCTGGAATGCGTCGAGGCGCTCCACCACCGCACTTTGCGTCGATGGGTTCGACATCAAAGCCGAGGCCAGTGATAAAGTCAGGCGTCGGCGCGGATTTCGCGAGGGATGCGGCCGTTCGCGCGTCGGTCGAGCAGGAGGTGTGCGAATACCGCGCACATTACGACGGCACCGCCGATAAAGGTCTCCGTCGCGGGTACTTCGCCAACGCCGACCCACGCCCAAAGCGCCCCGATGGGCGTCTCGAGCGTGCCGATGAGTGCTGCCAGGGTCGCCGGGATCAACGGCGAGCCGATGACAAAGAGCATCAGGCCGAGCGTCATCGGGCCCAATCCAAAACCTGCCGCGGCGAGATAGTCCCTCATCGTCAAATCGAACAGATGCCCGGCAAACGGCAAGGCGATCAGGGCGCTTATGATCGTCGAAAAGCAGGCAACCGGAAGCATCTCCACGTTTCGGCTGCGGCGAATTGCGACCGTCATGAGCGCCATCGTCGCTGTTGCGATAACCGCCAGCACGTCCCCCAGACGCGGCCCGGCCGTCGTTGGACCGAGCATTATGCCAATACCCAGCATGACGACGAGGCTCGCCGCCAAGGTGCGAGGCGACGGTCGTTCGCGGATCCAGACCCATGCGATGGCTGCCGTGAAAAACGGCAATGCCGCATAGATCGTCATGCAGTTGGCGACGCTCGTATTCTGGAGGGCCGGAACGAACAGCATGATGGCGCCGGTCGAAAAAATCGTGATCCGAACGCCGGCTGGTCCCATTTGGCGGACGACGCGGAAGGTGTTGGGACCAAAGCGCCAGAAGACATAGCAACCGATGAAAAATGTGCCGAAAACCCCGCGCCAGAACACGATCGTCCACATATCGAACGGCAAAAGCCGCACGAACAGGCCCGCGGCACCCCAGAAGATCGCCGAAAGTAAGACGAGCACGACGCCTCGAACGTGCCGCTGACGCGGTGAGGCAAGATTTGAGGCGGTCATTGCGAGGCCAAGATGAGCTGAATTTGCATCGAGGTGGCTAAAAGGGGTATCCGTCACTCAGCCGCGATCGTGACCGCGGCGCCCACCATCACGGCGGCACTCAATCGGTTCGCGACCCGGACCGCGCGACGGTTCGTCAGAAGGCGGCGCGCACGGGCCGCGAATAGCGCCCAGGCAAGATCGATCGCCATCAGGACAGCTAGCATCGTGAGCGTGAGTTCGCCCCAAGCAAGAAAATCCAAGCGGCCGAGATCGATCATCGTCGGCACGAGTGCGAGGTAGAACACCATGATCTTGGGATTGCCGAGTGTCACCATCAAGCCGGTAAAGAACATCCGCCACGGCTTTGCACTGACCGGCGTCGCGCGGCCCGTGAACGTCGATGGAGCGGACCACATCTTCCAGGCGAGGAATAAGAGGTATCCCACACCGGCGAACTTCATGACGACGAAGAGGGTTGCGAAGGTATTGGCGACAATGGCGAGACCCGTAACGGCGACGGTCAGCCAGATCGCTTCGCCGACCCACATGGCCGCCAGAAACGGCAAGACATCCCGAAAGCCGTTGGTCAGAACCCGGGCGATGAGGGCCGCGATGCTCGGTCCGGGCGAGCCAGCGGCTACGAGCAACGCGGCAGCAAAAATCGTCAGCGCGGCAAAGGTCATGGCCCATCTCCCTCGATAGATTATTTCGCCACGCGCGATCCGTCGAGATGGTTCGGTTTCCAAATACCGACTGGCACGGTTCCGGCCGTTGAAGCGCCCTCGCGTGACGACCGCGCCCGCCGCTTGAGGGCGAATTACGTGCGAACCTCGATCCGGTCGTAACCTCGCAGGCGGTAGATCGCGATGGATGCGATCCAACTGAAAACGAACACCCCGATGATGACGTAACCCAGCAGGCCAAAATTGTCGTTCAAATCGCCGACCGCGTCCCAAAAAGCGCCTTGAAGATTGAATTGGTCGACCATCAGGCCGAGCGTCTCAATCCCCCCGACGACGACGGCCACCAGTACGGACACCAGTGTGATGGTCATGTTGTAAAAGAGCTTGCGAACCGGCTTCATGAACGCCCAGCCGTAGGCGCCGAGCATCAAGATGCTGTCGGTCGTGTCAACGAGCGACATGCCGGCTGTAAAAAGTGCCGGGAACACCAGGATCACCCAGACCGATGTGCCGCTATAGGCTTGAGCCGCCGATATCCCGAACAACGCAACCTCGGTCGCCGTGTCGAAGCCGAGGCCGAAAAGGAATCCGATCGGCACCATGTGCCAACTCCGACTTACCATTCGGAAGAGTGGACGGAAGATGCGCGCCAAGAGGCCGCGGCTGTTTAGAAGGATATTCAGATCCTCCTCGACGAACTTTTCTCCGCGCTTCACGGATCGGAAGGTCCGATAGACGGACACGAATATGAGCAGGTTGACGATCGCGACCACGAAGAGAAAGAACGCCGACACGCACGTACCGATGACGCCGCCAACGGATTTGAATGAATCGAACCGGGATTGCACGGTCGTGGCCGCAATCGCGATCGCCACGGACATCAGGATCACAACGGCCGAATGCCCCAGGGAAAAGAAAAAGCCGACGGCGATCGGCCGCTTGCCCTCCTGCATCAGCTTGCGCGTGACGTTGTCGATGGCAGCGATGTGATCGGCGTCAACCGCGTGCCGCAGTCCGAACGTGTAGGCGAGCACGGCCGTTCCGAGCAGGATGGGATAGTCGTAGAGTGCGGCAAACGCCCAGAACCAGACCAGCAGGTTAGCGGCAATAAGCAGGATATAGATACCGACGATCCGGCCGCGCAGATTTTCAGTACCGTCGTCGCCGATCCTCGAGATGATGCCAAGCATGACCGATGCCCCTCGCATGTGGTTGACACGGAGCGGTCACCGCTTGCGACGGTTCAATCGCATGGCTATGGGATTGTCTCATCGATCCAACCCGCCGCAGATCGCGTCACCGCTCGTGATGGCAGGTCTCCTGGCTCGCGGGTCGCTGCGTGTCGCCGACCTTCCCGGTTTTCCCAGTGGTCGGATTTGGCGACAAGCTCGCCGCTTACAGTTGCGGGGGCAGCCACGGCTTAGGCCCCTTCTGGGTCGTCCGCACCGTGTTCCCTATTAATCCCCTGGAGTCCATCCGTCGGGGAACCATCACGCCCGGACGTTATCGGAGGATGTGCCGCGGCACAAGGTGTCCCGCGAATGGAGTCGCGCTGAACCAAGACATATCACGGGGGCCGGTCCACCGGCCCCTGCTCGCAGGGGCCGATCGTGTTAACATGAGGCGGTCAGATCGAGGCTGCGGGGTGCTTTTCCCTGCCCTAAACAATGAGACTGGGGAAAAATCCGGCACCCCCGGGAGGGCATGGACATGTTCGGCGACATCGAAGGCTACGTGGCTCGAGTCGAGACCTCGGCGCAGCATTGGTTTAGCGACGAGCTTGTCTTCACAAACCTGATCCAAATCCCGGCCGTGATCCTTACCTGTGTGGTGGCATGGCTATTCACGCGCACGTTCGAGCGCGAGCTGGTCGGTTGGGCCGAGCGCGTATCGGCGGAAGGCCACGGGGGACCTGCCGATTGGATCGGCCGTCATCGCGTGGGGATTGCAAACCTCGCGCGCCCCCTTCTTGCGCCCACGATATGGCTGGCGGGCATGTGGCTCGCGATCGTTTTCGGCCGCTCCATGGGTTGGCCGGTCGGCATCGCGCGGATCGGCGCGAACCTGCTGGCGGCCTGGCTGATCATCAGAATCGCGGCCGACCTCGTTCCCTATCCGGCACTCGCCAAAATGATCGCGGTGGCCGCCTGGACGCTCACCGCACTCAACATCCTGGACCTTCTCGGGCCGACGATTCAACTTCTCGACAGTGCGGGTGTTCAAGCCGGCAACTTGCGGATCTCCCTTCTTACCGTCATCAAGGCGGCTCTCTCCCTTGCGATCCTGCTTTGGCTCTCGATGCTGGCGTCGGGGCTCTTCGAGCGCCGCATCACGCGATTTCCCGATCTGACGCCGACCGCGCGAGTCCTGCTCGGCAAGATTCTCAAGCTCACGCTCGTGACCCTCGCCGTGGTCATTTCGCTTGCAAGCGTCGGCATCGACATGTCCGCTTTCGCCGTCTTCACCGGGGCGATCGGCGTCGGCATCGGCTTCGGATTGCAAAAGACCGTGTCCAACCTGTTCAGCGGGATCATTCTCCTCCTCGACAAGTCGATCAAGCCGGGCGACGTGATCCAGGTGGGCAAGACCTATGGCTGGGTCTCCTCGCTCGGTGCGCGCTATGTCTCGGTCGAAACGCGCGACGGGATGGAGTACCTCATTCCGAACGAGGACATCATCACGCAGCAAGTGCTTAACTGGACGCACCAGCATGAGCTCGTCCGGCTGAAGGTGCCGATGCGCGCACCCCTCGACGCTGACCCGCATCAGGTCCTGATGCTGATGAAGGAAGCCGCACGGCGTTCGTCTCGCGTGCTTACCCAACCGCCGCCGAACGCCGTCGTAATGGCCTTCGGCGAGAGTGCGATCGAACTGGAGCTTCGGTTTTGGATCCGCGACGCCAAGAATGGGGTGCACAACATCCAAAGCGAGGTTTTGCTCGAGATCTGGAACCTTTTCCGCGAGCACGGCATCGACATGCCGCATGCGAAGCGCGACATTTATCTGAAAATGGGCGCTCAATCGCTCAAGACCTTGCTGGCCCCGAATGAAGCGCCACTCGCGGGGCAATGACGCACATTGGCAGAGCGACAACGTAGAAAAAGTCCGCGGCACCGCCGTGCCCCTTGACCGGCATGGACGGCTCCCGCCGTGCGCGGCTAAAATGAAGCACGGCTCAACGGCAGGATAACGCACACTTCGTCTTCGGAGGGACGTATGCGCGCGCCCGCTTTTGCCCTGGCGGCTTTGGTGGCGACTTTACCCTTGTCGAATGAGGGGCGCACCGCCGGCCCGCCACAACCTTCCATCAGCTTCGTCACGTGGCGCGATCCGATCGAAGGCGCCTTTACTGTCCGTGTGCCGCAGGGTTGGACGGTCGGCGGCGGCATGCGGCGGGCGAGTGCGATCGATCCGCGCAGCGCAGTTGACGTGCGTTCGCCGGATGGCGTGGTGCATGCCTTTCTTGGCGACTACAGTATCGGCACTTTCGAGGTGCCGGACGCCGCACGCCTTCGGATGGGGATGCGCGAGGGCCAAACCATTCCTGCGGGCCCCAACTCGCCGATGGCCGTAACACTCATGCGTTACATGCCGGGTGCGCAATTCGCCCATCAATATATCCTCCGGCAATGCCGTGACGCGCACATTCTCAATGTGCAGGAGCTGCCCGACGTAGGCCGTGGGCTCGCCGTAGGCGCCGAGGCGCTGAACGCGCAATATCATCCGCGCGTTTCGGCGCGCGCCGCCGATGTCGCCTTCCAATGCGAGAATCGGGAAGGCAAAGTCGAGGTCGGCAGCGTTCTCGCTACCCCGCCGAATGGCGTGGGAATTTCGATGTGGACTGTCCCGCTTCTCGCCGCCTACACGACGACCGACCCCGCCCGGGCGGCGCTCGGCAATGCCGTGATGAATATGCTGATTGCAACCTTCCAATACGACAGGGCGTGGGAAGCGCGCTTCAACGCCCAAGTCGCCAAGGTGACCGGTCACGTCTTAGGCGAACAGAACGCGCTATTGCGTAATGTGCAGGCGCGCGCCGGCCAGCAGGCTGCCGCAAGCCTCAATCACCCGAACGACTTCACGCCATCCTCAGGAGTGGTAAAGCCAGCGGATACGAGCGGCAATAAGACCGTATGCAGCGACACCGGCACTTGCGCGTCCGTTTCGACCGCACACACTTATTATTGGATGAACAATTCGCAGCAGATAGTCCCCGGTCCCGAAACCGGCGAGCCGCCCGACAATAGCGGCGGCTGGTACCCAACCCATTAGGCGAACGGGCGTTCGACGTCGCGCGGTACGCGCTCAAAGGTACGTGCGAATGAAAGCGCCCGCGTGAGCGAGGGCACGGCGTCCCGGTTCCAGATGCGCGTTCCACAGGTGCCATGCATGGATCATGTGCGGCCAAATCTCGAGCGTCACGACCGCGTCGGCTTCGCCTACTGCCGCCGCCAGTCGCACGGCGTCGTCGAGGAGCGTTTCGGCCGATCCAACCTGTATCAGCGTCGGCGATATGCCCCTTAAATCTGCGAATAAGCAGGACACCCGCGGGTCCCTGCGGTCCACAGCACCCCCGAGAAAGGCGTCGGCCAGCTCTTCGAGATAAGCCTTGTGAATGAGGGGATCGACCGCATCCTTGGTGACGAGCGTCGCGCCCGACATCGTGAGGTCGGCCCAGGGGGATACGAGCCAAGCGCACGCCGGCAAGGCCGAATTCGCGTCGCGCAGTCGCAGGATGAGAGCCATCGCCAGTCCCGCACCGGCACTGTCGCCGCCGACCGCGATCCGTTCCGGCGCAATCCCCAGGCGCAAAAGAAAACGCCACGCCGCGAGCGCGTCGTCGAGTGCGGCGGGAAACGGATGCTCGGGCGCCAGCCGGTAGGCGACGGCGAGCGTGCGCACGCCGGCAGCCCGTCCCGCCTCTGTCACCATGCGGCGATGGCTGACGATCGAACCCGAGCAATAGCCGCCGCCGTGGAAATACATCAAGACACGGGCGCTGTCGCTGCCGGGAACGGTCGACCACTCGCCTGGGATCCCGTCGATATCGACGGGCGCGAGCGCCACATCCTCGGCGACCGGCCAAACCCCACCGACTTCATCGATACGCTGCCGGCGCTCCACCCATCCAGCCGGTCGCGGCTTCGAACCCAGCAATGTGCGGATGGCTTCGATTTCGGCCGGTTCCATCATCCGATCCGGTGTCGTCGGGGCGATTACGCCGCTTGAGGCGCGGCAATCGTAGCAGTTCCGTCACTTACCCTAAACCCGTGCCAAACCCATGATAACAACCGACGGCACGTCCGTCATGATCGCAGGACGAGCGGAACGCCGCGGTCGCGCTCAGCACTCTTTATCGGTCAGAGGCTGTCGATGAATTCGATCATCCGCTTGCGCTCTCCCGGATCGGGAAGGCGTCCGCGCATCGCACCG
>DASPOR010000025.1 GCA_035625915.1 Alphaproteobacteria bacterium
TTCGAGAGCTTGAGATAGGCGCCGAGATCGATTCCGCGCGCGATGCGCACCAGCGTGTCGCGGCGCACGAGTGCAGTATGCCGGCGCGTGAGCTCACCCTCCTGCTCACGCGGGAAGCGGTTGACAAGCAATTCGGCCACCAGGAGGCCGAGCACCCGATCCCCGAGGAACTCAAGCCGCTCATAGCCTTCGGAGACTTTTCCGCGTGCGCGCACCGCGCTGCGGTGGGTCAACGCTTGCTCAAGCAGCTCGGGTCGCTCGAAGTCGTGGCCGAGCGCTTCTTCGAGCGCCTTGAGCTTGCCCGAGCGGCGTTCGCTCACGCGCGTCTCTAATGCACCGCTTGGAAGAGCCGGCTATAGCGAATCGCGAACGGCCACTTCCAGGGCTCCCAAAGTTCGGCACTGCCATCGGTCGAGAAGAACAATATCTCTGCACGGCCGACAAGGTTTTCAGCCGCCGGACAGCCGACGTCGCGCAAGAATCGACTATCCTGGGAATTGTCGCGGTTGTCGCCCATCATCAGATAGTGACCGAGGGCAACCTGATAGACCGGCGTATTGTTCGGATCGAAATTCTCGATCGATGCATTGTCGGAGGGATTACCGCAAACAACCGGAGGCACCGCGGCGGCGCGCGACTGGGTTTCGCCACTGGAGAGGGCGATCGGGAAGCGCTTCAAGATGGGGTGCCTGACCCCATTCGGCAACGTCTCGATGTATTGCGTGACACCTTGACCCGATCCCTCCGGAACATAGTCCGGCACTTGGTCCAGCTTGACCGGCTGACCGTTGATGTGAAGCACGCCACCGACAACCTGGATCTGGTCGCCGGGGAGGCCGATGACGCGCTTGATATAGTCGGTCTTGTTATCGGTCGGCAGCTTGAAGACGACCACGTCGCCCCGCTTGGGCGAACTTTGAAAGATGCGGCCCGAAATAAGCGGCAATCCCCACGGCAGCGAATAGCGGCTATAGCCATAGGAGTATTTGGAGACGAACAGGTAATCACCGACGAGTAGGGTCGGAATCATCGAGCCCGAGGGAATATTGAACGGCTCGAAGGCAAAGGTACGAATCACGATTGCGATGAGAATGGCGTAGACAATCGTCTTAACTGCCTCAACAACGCTTCCCGCTTTTTTCCTGGCCATCAGTTTCTGCCTGTAACTATCTGACATCGCTTCACTCTTTCGAAAATCTGTGGGGATCGGCCGGTCGGATCAAGCCAGCCTGAGCCACCCCTGTCAAGCAAAACGCCGAACTGCCTGATTTATCGATTGGAACCCATAGGAATGGCCGAAATGATCACGACCGCCTCGGCCAACGGTGGTTCATCGGTGATCGTGATGTCGATCCGCGCCTCCATGCCTGGAGGAATCAATGCCGCCAAGCGCTCTGCAGCGCCGCCGGTGAGTTCCATTGTCGGCCGGCCGGACGGAAGATTGACGACTCCGAGATCGCGCCAAAAGATTCCTTTCCGAAATCCGGTGCCGAGCGCCTTCGAACACGCTTCCTTCGCGGCGAAGCGGCGTGCATAGCTTGCCGCACGATTGCGCCGCCGATCCGATTTCTCCCGCTCGATATCCGTGAAGATGCGGGTGACGAAACGCTCACCAAAGCGCTCGAGCGTGCGTTCGATGCGGCGAATATCGATCAAGTCGCTCCCGATGCCGACAATCACGCGTCGCTCCAGAAATCGATTTGTATGCTGCTTAGGCGCTTTTTTCGCCTGCGGCTTCTGCCCGCGCTTTGTCCATGAGCGCTCGCATGCGTTTGATCGCGGATTCGAGACCGCCGAATATCGCCTCACCGACGAGAAAGTGCCCGATGTTGAGCTCGACGATCGTCGGGATCGCCGCAATCGGACCTACTGTATCGAAGGAAAGCCCGTGTCCGGCATGACACTCGAGGCCGATCGCCTCGGCGTGTGCCGCCGCCTTCGCAAGGCGCGCCAGCTCGCGCTCGGAGCCATCGTCCTCGCAATAGGACCCAGTATGCAGCTCCACCACGGGTGCCCCCAGCGCTTTGGCGGCATCGAGCTGAGCGATATCGGGATCGATGAAGAGAGAGACGCGGATGCCCGCCTTTCCGAGTTCGCGCACGTAGTGGGCGAGATGGTTTTGGCCACCGACGGCATCGAGCCCGCCTTCCGTGGTGAGCTCGGCACGGTGTTCCGGCACGATGCAGGCGGCGTGGGGCTTATGCCTGAGCGCTATGGCCAGCATCTCGTCGGTCGCCGCCATCTCGAGATTGAGCGGCACGTCGATCTCTCTGCTCAAGCGAGCGATATCCTCGTCCGAGATATGGCGGCGATCCTCCCGCAAATGCGCGGTAATACCGTCAGCGCCGGATTGTGCCGCGAGACGCGCCGCGCGCACGGGATCAGGATGGCGGATTCCGCGCGCGTTTCGGATCGTCGCCACGTGATCGATGTTTACGCCAAGTCGCAAATGCCGCTTCGTCATGCTGTCCCCCGGGAGCCCGCTCCCTATGCCGCTAACCGCGTGCCCGCTCTACCGAATTGATCGCGGGCGAGGCGCGCAGTGCTGCCATGATATTCGTGAGATGCTTAACGTCCTGCACCTCGATGTCCACCATCATTTCGAAGAAATCCGTGGAGCGGTGAGTGATCCGCAGATTCGTGATGTTCCCCTTCTGCTTGCCGATGAGGGTCGAGAGTTCGCCGAGCGTGCCGGGCTCGTTCGACACGACGACCGTGAGTCGGCCAATATGCCCCTCGTCTTCGCTAGCCCCTGAATCCCAGCCCACGTCGATCCAACGTTCGGGCGTGTCGCTGTAACGCTCGAGCGTTTCGCAGTCGATCGTGTGGATCGTAACCCCCTTTCCGGTGGTCACCAGCCCGACGATGCGGTCGCCAGGAAGGGGGTGACAGCAGCCGGCGAAATGCACTGCCATGCCCGGGATGAGCCCCTTGATTGGAATCGCATTGTCCACCGGCTTAGCGCGCCGTCCGCGCGCCTTGCCAATCGGCACAATCTTGGCGTCCTTGGGTGATTGCTGCTTGAGACTGGGGTAGACTGCAACGAGCACCTCCCGAGCCGTGTGGATGCCCTCGCCCACCGCCGCGATCAAGTCGTCGGCACTGTCCGACTTGAGGATCTTGAGCACACTTTCGACTGCCTTTTCGGTGAACTCGTACCCCGCCTGGCGAAACGCCTTTTCAAGGATGCTTCGCCCGAGAGTCATGTACTCCTGACGCTTTTGCGTGCGAATAAAGCGACGAACGCGCGAACGCGCCTTCCCGGTAACGACAAAGCGCTCCCACTCGGGCGACGGCGTCTGTGTGCGCGACGTCACGATTTCGACCTGGTCCCCGTTTTTGAGCTGCGTCCTGAGCGGCATCATGCGCCCGTTGATCTTGCAGCCAACGCAGCGGTCGCCGATTTGAGAGTGGATTTGATAGGCGAAATCGACCGGAGTGGCCCCCGTGGGAAGAGCGATAAGGTCACCCTTGGGTGTAAAGCAGAAAACCTGATCCTGGAACATCTCGAGCTTCGTGTGCTCGAGGAACTCGTCGGGTCCCGCGGCATGCTCCAGGATCTCGAGCAACTCGCGCAGCCAACGATACTGCTTGCCGTCCTTGGTGGTACCCTGCTTGTACTCCCAATGCGCCGCAACGCCGTATTCGGCGACTTCGTGCATATCCTTGGTGCGAATTTGAATCTCGATGCGCTGCTTTTCCGGGCCGAACACACCCGTGTGAAGGGAGCGGTAGCCGTTCGGCTTCGGAAGCGAGATGTAATCCTTGAAGCGCCCGGGTACGACGCGGTAGCGGCCATGGATGACGCCGAGAGCGCGATAGCAATCGCCTATGTCGGCGACCGCAACCCGAAACGCCATGATGTCGGAGAGCTGTTCGAAGGCGACGTTGCGCTTCTGCATCTTGCGCCAGATCGAATAAGGCTGCTTCTCGCGGCCGGAGATCTCAACGTCGAGCCCGTCCTCGCGCAGGATTCGCCGAAGCTCGTCGATGATTCGCGTGACGAGGCCCCCACCTTGCTCACGCAGGAATCTGAGGCGCGCGATAATCGATTCGCGCGCATCCGGATTGATCTCGGCGAAGGCCAAGTCCTCAAGCTCATCCTTGATTTCGTGCATTCCGATCCGCTCGGCGAGCGGGGCATAGATATCCATCGTCTCCCGGGCAATGCGCCGGCGGCGCTCCGGGTCCCTGATGAATTTGAGCGTGCGCATGTTGTGAAGACGATCGGCGAGTTTGACCAACAGGACCCGGATATCTTCGGACATCGCCAGCAGGAGCTTGCGAAAATTCTCAGCCTGCCGGCTCGCCTCGGATTGAAGTTCGATGCGCGAAAGCTTGGTCACGCCGTCGACGAGCCGCGCTACCTCGGAACCGAATTGCCGCTCGAGTTCATCGGTGGTCGCGAGGGTGTCCTCAACCGTGTCATGCAGGAGTGCCGTTACGATCGTGTCGTCGTCGAGCTTGTAATGGGTGAGGATGCCGGCAACCTCGAGCGGATGCGAGAAATAGGAATCGCCCGACTCGCGCTTCTGGCTGCCATGCGCCTTCATCGAGAACACGTAGGCGCGATTGAGCTTGTCCTCGTCCGCGTGTGGATCGTAGGAGCGAACCCGTTCAACGAGCTCGTATTGCCGAATCACGGCACCCAACCTTCACGCTCGGTCGCCCCTCGGGCGCGAGCGTCGCCGGAGCGCGCATTACTAATTGAGCTTCGCTTGATGAACCCGAATTCGAGGCGGCGCCACGGAGTCCCTTGCGTACCCATGGCCCTCCGCTCAGTCACCCCAAGTCCCGTCCGGACTCCTCGTCGGATTCCGCCCCCGACTCGATTTCCACGTCATCCATGTCAGCTTCGGTCTCGTCGCCTTCGGGCAGAAGTTCCTCGTCCTCGGCGTCCTCTTCCGTCGCCGCTGGTGTCAGTTCGGCACTTGCCGCGGCGGCGATCTGCTGGGCCGCCGCCATGGCGTCCATTTCCTCTTCGCCGGGCTCGTCGGCTTCGACAGTTTTCTGCATGCCCCTGACCAGCTCCTCCTGGAGGTGATCGATGGCAACCGTCTGATCTGCGATCTCCCGCAGGGCCACGACCGGGTTCTTGTCATTGTCGCGATCGAGCGTGAGCGCCGCACCAGCCGCAATGTCGCGCGCCCGATGTGCCGCAAGCATGACCAGCTCGAAGCGGTTCGGAACGCGGAGGACGCAGTCTTCTACTGTTACGCGAGCCATTTAGATTCACTCCAGGAACGCCTGAAATTCACTGAGAAATATAGGGGTTGCAGTGACACACTGCAACCACTTCGGCGGGAAATCCTTTGACTTCCCGTCGCCCGACCTCTATTTCGCGCCGTTTTCCAGCACTTCCGCCCTTTGGTCGGGCGGAAGTGCTGCTATAAGGGCCGAAATCGTCTCCCCGGTCAAGGGGTGCCGCCAATCGGGTGCTATGTCCTGGAGTGGTCGCAAGACGAATGCTCGCCCCACCATCCTCGGGTGCGGCAAGGCGGGCTCGTTGTCCGCTCCCGCACATGCAACATCATCATAGGCGATCAGATCGAGATCGAGCGTGCGGGCTGCGTTTTGCTCCTGCCGCTCGCGGCCAAACGACGCCTCGATCGCATGCAGCCGCGTCAACAAGGCGGCCGGCGGCAGCAGTGTTTCGACCGCAATGACGCCGTTGACGAAATCCGGCTGATCCGATGGTGGGTAAGCGGGCGAGCGATACCAGCGCGAGTGCTTCACCACGTGTATTCCACTTCGCTCAATCGCATCGACCGCAGCGTTGAGCGTATCCAAGGGTGCACCGAACCGAGCGCTCGGCAAATTAGAGCCAAGTGCTATGTAGATCATTGCCTGACTTTCCTCGTCCCACAATCGGCTTTGGGCTTGCCAGCAAGATGTTTGGCCATTAGGTAACTATTGGCATCCGGAGTGACTTCGACGGCTTTCGGGCGCAACGGGATAGTTTCACTGACGATTTCGTCAATTTCATATCGGGTATTGGACCATGAATTTTTACCCCAACGAACGGATTGCACTCTTCATCGACGGCTCGAACCTTTATGCGGCGGCAAGAGCATTGGGCTTTGACATAGACTACAAGCGCCTGCTCGAGCTCTTCCAGACCAAGGGTCAGCTTGTACGCGCTTTTTATTATACGGCCCTGTTCGAGGACCAGGACTACTCGCCGATTCGGCCGCTTGTCGATTGGCTCGATTACAATGGCTACGCCATGGTGACGAAGCCAACCAAGGAATTCACCGACGCAGCCGGCCGGCGCAAGATCAAAGGTAACATGGATATTGAGCTCGCGATCGACGTGATGGAGATGGCCGATCGGCTAGACCATATCGTGCTGTTCTCCGGTGACGGCGATTTCCGCCGCCTCGTCGAGGCGGTACAGCGCAAAGGCGTGAGAGTTTCAGTAGTCAGCACCATCCGCTCCCAACCGCCGATGGTCGCGGACGAGCTGCGCCGGCAGGCCGACAATTTCATCGAACTCCAGGACCTGGCGCCCAAGATCCAGCGCGCCCACCAACACCGCGAACAGGTCGATTTTCATCGCAGTGACGACGAGGATATCTACGACACCGCCGGATAGGCTCCGCGTGCCGCTTGGCCGTGCGAACGAGGGGCCTGCGCGTGACTGCGCGCGCTGCCCTCGTCTGGTTGAATTCCGCGCCAAAAACCAGCAGCTTTACCCAGACTTCCACAATTCGCCCGTCCCTTCCTTCGGCCGTGCGGACGTTCGCCTCCTCGTCGTCGGGCTTGCCCCGGGGCTCAAGGGTGCCAACCGAACGGGACGCCCCTTCACCGGCGACTACGCAGGCGATCTCCTCTATGGCACGCTCCGCAAATTAGGATTTGCGGAAGGCGACTACCGTGCCGATCCCAATGACGGCTTCAGCCTTGTCGAGACCCGCATCACCAATGCGGTGCGTTGCGTTCCGCCGGATAACAAGCCCACACCCGACGAGGTCGCGACGTGCCGAGTATTCCTTAAAGCCGAGATCGCCTCACTCGCGCGTCTCGCCGCCATACTTTGCCTCGGCAACATTTCACATGCTTCGGCCTTGGCTTGTTTTGGGTTGAAGCCGTCGAAGTACAAGTTCGCCCACGGTGCTGAGCATGTTTTGCCGAGCGGCCTCCACCTTTTCGACAGTTATCATTGCTCGCGCCTCAACACGAACACGGGGCGGCTCACCCCCGCCATGTTCGAAGCCGTCATTGCACGCATCAAGACTCACATCGGGATTTAACTGGCGCCGCGGGTGATGAGGACTCGCTTAAAATGGCCGCAACTATCCGCGCTCGCGCAGAATGCGGGCCTTGTCGCGGCGCCAGCTCCGTTCCTTCTCCGCTTCCCGCTTGTCGGCCTTTCGCTTGCCGTGGGCTAAGCCGATCTCGATTTTAGCGACGCCGCGCGCGTTGAAATAGATTTGAAGCGGCACCAGCGTAGCCCCTTCACGCTGCACGAGACCTGAGAGCCGATCGATCTGGCGCCGGTGGAGCAACAGCTTTCGCGGTCGCCGCGTCTCGTGGTTGAACCGGTTGGCCGCGCGGTACTCCGGGATGTACGCATTGTAGAGCCACAGCCCGCCCTCATTCGGACCAGCATAGGCATCATTCAGATTGCCGCGCCCCTCGCGCAGCGCCTTTACTTCGCTGCCAGCGAGCACGAGTCCGGCCTCGACGGTTTCCTCGATGAAATAGTCGTGGCGCGCACGCCTATTCTGGGCTGCAACCCGCTGCGCGCCAGTTCGGGATGCT
>DASPOR010000026.1 GCA_035625915.1 Alphaproteobacteria bacterium
GAAGGTAAGCTTCTCCCGGTAGATTTCTTCGCCAGTCGCGACAACTCTTGCAATCGTGCCAAGCCCGGCTGCGATTCGCGGCGAGCAGGTATTGGCATAGTCAGGCAGCGAGTCCGCGAACATGGCGGGATCGAGCTCGAACGGCTCCCGATTAGGGTCGACATAAGCCCTCGGGAAAAGCGCTTTCAGAAGTGGCGCACCCTCGTCCACCACGCCGGCGAACACTTCGTCCACGAAGGAATCCTCAGATTTTCGCAGCGTAATCGGATCGAGCCGCGACTTCGCCACGAAACTCGGTGGATAATCCGTCCCGCTGTGGGGAGAAGCGAAAACCACCGGCATCGCCTGCTTGCGCGGCACAGCCATGTCCCAGGCCGCACCCAAACCCGGGATCGAGATCGCAATGCTGTCCATGACTTTTTAACTAGCCGATTCGCGGGCGGCTGTCATCAGCATGGCGCGAGGCATCCTCGGCCTGGACTCGAAGGCAACTTTCGTACAGCATACTCACGCGGGAGGATGGCGGGATACCGAGGTCGTTTACCTTTTCGAAACCAGTCTTACCTAATCTTGCGTCGTCGAAATCGCCCTCGCCGGGGATTGTTCCGACGGCACTGGAGGGCATCGCCGCCCGGGCGTTCGCATAATCTACGCAGGGTTCTTCATGGCGTGCATTCTCCTTGCTGAAGACGATACCTCGATGCGCGTCTTCCTGGCGCGCGCACTCGAACGGGCAGGCCATACCGTGGTGTCCGCGGCGGACGGGGAGAAAGCCCTTCGGGCGATCGCCGAGCAAGCGGGCTTCGATCTTCTGATCGCCGACATCGTGATGCCCGGCCTCGACGGCATCGAGCTTGCGCGCCGCGCCACGCTTGCGGCTCCGAAGCTACGCGTCATGTTCATCACAGGCTTCGCGGCGGTGACCCTTTCGGGCGGGCAGGTGGCGCCGCGGGCGGCTAAGGTCCTTTCAAAACCGTTCCACCTGCGCGACCTCGTACAGGAGGTCGAGCGCCTTCTTGCGGCTTAGCTTGCCAAGCGCAACCCGCGACCACCCCATGCTTGCAATGCCCTGGGGAATGGCTGTATAGCAGCCTTCGTCCACGAGATAGTCCGGCCCCATAACAGGCATCTCGGCGAGGCGGGCGCGTAGCTCAGCGGGAGAGCACTACGTTGACATCGTAGGGGTCGCAAGTTCAATCCTTGCCGCGCCCACCATCCAAGCATATTGATAATACTAGAAATCCGAGGGGTTCGGCGGCTCCGCATCGGCGTGCCAAGCGCGAACCGGAGTCATATCGGAATCCGAAGGCGACATAAAGGAATGAAAAGTCGTATCAGTCCGTCCGACATCGTCGCCAGCGCCTTCTTGAAATCCCCGTAGACGCCACCGCATTGGTGAATAGCGGTCGTCGACAGAGTCGAATCAGCCAGCTATCGGCCATTCGAACGACCCCGCAAGCCCCCCTTGCGTCGATATCTGCCAGATCAAACTTATAGGCGGCGTCGTTGTCGCGGGAGAATGACATTTGACGGGGGGCCAGCGTCGCGAATGACGATAGCGAGCCGCCCGTCCGTGGAATCCCCTATTTGCCGAAACAAAACCCCGATGCGGCTTTGCGGCCAGTGGCGGCCCCCCAACCCCCTGTGGCGGCCATGGCCAGAATCAACCCCATGCCTCGCCGGCTTGGACCATGGTCGAGCCTCGTCAAGAAATTTGGAAACCAGGAAGACGGGTCCGTTCGGCAAATTCTTCGGCGGAAAAATTCAGCCCACCCCAGATTAGGTTTATCGAACGCGCTTCAGAATTGGGGTGCAAAGGCTGATCGCCCCGTAGAAGTCGGGATACTCAAGCGCCGCGACTCTTGCGTCCTCGCTGGGGTGAAGATCGATTAGATCATACGTCCCAATTTTATTACAGACACAGATTCATCGACGCTGGCCTAACACGGTGCTGCGTGCGAATAATACGGTTGAATGCTTCCCTATCCATCTCGAATGGAGCGAACGCACGATGCGGGAGAACGTTTTGAAGCTCAAGGCCGACCCAGACGACGAAGCGACGAATTTGTACGGCAGCCTGCGCAGCATGAAAGAATTGCGTTTGCAAATATTCAGGGATGCGGAGTTACTCCGTGCGGGGAAGATAACCAGCGGCGAAGCGAAAGCGCGATTCATGGCCGGGGAAAAGCTACTCGAGGAAGTGCGCAAATACCTTGGTCTGCACGCCTAGTTTAGCTGCATTGCGCCACGAGCGTCGTGCTGCTCCCTGCGAGCCGCGTAGACGCTTAACCGATCGGATTTGTGGGCCGTGTCAAATGTTGCGTTCGTCTCGACCTCGGTAAGGTTCCTGCAATGTATCTGATCGAGGTTCGTGAGACGCACCTGCTCGGCCGCATCCGTTCCAAGCCGCTCAACCGTCCAGCAATAGCCCGAACCGAGAACGATCGCCCACCAGTCGTCTGGTGAGCGGAGCGCTTGACGACCCATCTCCATCACGGCCTCGGCGGCTTCCTTATTCGCCTTGGCCTAACTTGCCGCCCATTCGTCGGGGGTTTTCCGAGAAACGCGCGGCATTACGTATTGGTCGCCTCGGTCGGTGCGCTCGATCGCTGGTTCCGGGCGGCGACTTCAGCCTCTACCGACTGGCATCTCCGCCGCCATCGTCGTGTCACGGTGATGGGTCGGACGACGAGCAATGAGGCTATCGCCTCTCACCCGGCCGCTCTATGAGCGGGGGTTCATCCAGTAATATTGCTTCCGGGTCTGCCGGGGTAGCAGGCACCGAGCTTACGCCTTGAAATGACCGGCCTACGTGGCCGCTCTGAGGTGGCTTTCTGTTCCCGAAGGCGCTCACTTTTTTTAAGTGGGCGTCTTTGATGTCTAAGAGCATCTTCGGACTTCCGCGAGCGCAATGCTTGGCCCATTGAGTTTGCGCTAACGGAGAATCCGGCCAAGAGACCCATCGACCCCCAATCCCTCCTGCAGCGGCTGGCAAGTGCCCCCGTGCCATTCTCGGGGGCCATGGCCGCTTTACCCGGCCGCGGCAGAGCGCCCTGCGACTGCAGTACTCGCACCGTCCTTGCACTACTCCAATCGATAATTCAGGTACGACTTTTAGGGAATACCACAAAATCGCCGGCGACATGGGCTGGGCAGGATGGAATCATGCCCGCCAGTGGGCGTGCGCAGGACTGCAAGGTCTTGCGGAACATCGAGTTCACATAAATACCGGGAAATTCCGGAACGATTGAGGGGCAATCCGGGGATGGCAAGCCACGGCAGGATCATTGCGGCATTCGTCGTCGCAGCATTCTGGCACGTTGGCGCATGGGCTGAACCCCAAAACCCATCGCCCTCGGGACCTTCGTCTGAGTCGGCTCTTTTCGAATACGCCAAGACGGTGGCAAGCGAGATCCAACAGGCCGGCGTGGAAGAGCGCGGCGGAGGAGAGTCGGCACAGCCAGGCCAACATCCCGAGAGTCTACCACCAAAGGATATTCGTCATCATGACGTCGACGTCGCGGAGGTGCAGCAGGAACTCGCCCGATACACTCAACAGTTGTCGATTTACACGGGTGAGGTCGCGAGCTTCACCAGGTGGCTCATCGCCGTCATGGTGGTCCTGGTCGCGATCGGGGCCTTGGTCATCTGGCAAACGGAGCGGACGGTCGAAACGTTCGTCGGTGGAGAACGGCCGCACATTTTCCTCGGCGATCCTGAGCCGCATTTGACTCATGCGGGAACACCTTTTGCGATCAATCCATGGGTCGAGTTCGTATTGATCAATTACGGGCGCACGCCGGCAATGGTTTCGACACTGCGTGCGGAACTCTTCCTCGGCGAAAACCTGCCGAGGAGGAGGAAGTTCAGCAACGCGATCCGCTTCAACGGCCCAAGCATCCTTCACAGAGAACCGGACCTTTACAAGATCGAGTTTCCTCGGGTTTTGACGGACGAGGAGATCGACGAGTTCAACAACGAGCGCCTGCATTTTTACTTGTTCGGTTATCTGAAGTATCGGGACGTTTTCGACACATATCATGAGCGGGGGTTCGGGTTCCGCTTCGACAAGCAGGAGGCGGGATTCCGCTCTGCGGGCGGCAGTGCATACAATTACTATCGCCAGACGAAACCCAGGCGGAACGACGGCCTGTTGGAGTCACTGCATTAGAAGGCGCGCATCCGAAGCAGCAATTCCACGGTGCGACGCGGCTGACAAAGGAACGAACTGGCCCCGGCGGTATTAAAATCCGCTTCGTCGAAAGGGGAGGAACGGGCGGTCCGATTTTCTCGGAACGCGTTTTAAGCACCGGCGATTCCGCTTCCCCATGCCCTTGAGTTGGCCCGTGCGGCTTCCGTTGACATCGTAGGGGCCGCAAGTTCAATCATTGCAGCACCCATCATTTCAACCCACCGAAGTCGATGAATAACGTGCTCAGCAGCGGCGCTGAAATAATCGCGGTCCGGGCTGGCGACACCGTGATCGCCATCAGCGCTGGGAAGCGTTGGACGATCGAGCCTGCGTATCCCTCTGCGCGCTTTCGGAAAGCCGGCTGCGAAGTGTGCGGTCTCGGACCCGTCGGCCTCACGATGCTCGCAACGACAGCTGGAAACCAAGCATAGGGGACCGCCTGTGAAGCGGAGGCAATGTCCGCAATGCGGGTTGGCTTCGAGTTGAAAATCCTACTTGCCCAATATGCTCACGAGCTCCAAATTCGACAGAGGTAGTTTTCTCGATCCCGACACGGGACGCGCGTGACGGCGCAATGACCGGTCGTGTTGTTATGTCGTGCTGCACGTCAAATTCCCGATGCGGCGCATTGGCCGATCTGCGCACCCGCGAATTAGGAGGAGTCGAACGATGACAACTTCGGTCTCTCGCGCCGAGGCATTCTGCCGCCGTTTTGGATTGCGCGTCCCGATTCTGCTCGGACCCATGGCGGGTGCGAGCGCTACATCGCTCTCGATTGCGGTCGCGAATGCAGGCGGTCTTGGTGCGTGCGGAGCGCTCCTGATGGAACCCGATGCAATCCATGCGTGGGTCAAGGAAGTGCGCGGAAAGACGAGCGGCGTCTTCCAACTCAATCTTTGGATACCGCAACCGAAGCCAAGCCGGCACGGGGAGCACGAGGTACTCGTCCGCGAGTTTCTCGGCCATTGGGGGCCGGCCGTACCGCCCGAGGCGGGCGACGCCACGCTGCCGGATTTCACCGGCCAGTGCCAAGCCTTTCTCGACGTCAAGCCCGCCGTTGTGTCCTCCATCATGGGGCTCTACCCGCCGGATTTCGTGGCAAGGCTCAAGAAGCAGGGAATCGCGTGGTTTGCCACTATTTCCACGGTTGCGGAAGCGCGCGCGGCCGAGGCCGCGGGTGCCGATGTGATCGTCGCGCAAGGAATGGAGGCAGGCGGGCACCGCGGCAGCTTCGATCCCGCGAACGCCGAGCGTCAGCAGGTGGGCTTGTTCGCGCTGGTGCCGGCAGTGGTCGATGCGGTCAAAGTGCCGGTCGTGGCGACGGGCGGCATCGCCGATGCCCGCGGCGTGGCGGCAGCCGTGACGCTCGGCGCCAGTGCCGCACAGATCGGCACCGGCTTCCTCCGCTGCCCCGAGGCGCAAATTCCTCCGGCATGGGCCGCCGCCCTGGCCCACACCGCACCGGAAGATACGATGGTTAGCCGCGTCTTCAGCGGCCGCGCCGGGCGCAGCATCGCCACGAATTATGTGCGCGCCGCGACGGCGCCGGAGGCGCCATCGCCAGCGCCCTATCCCGTACAGCGCGGTTTGACGGCGGCCATGCGGGCGGCTGCCCAAAAGGAAGGGGACGTGCAGCGCATGCAAGCCTGGGCCGGCCAATCCGCTGCTCTTGCGCCCGCTCGACCAGCGGCCGAGGTGGTGCGCGATCTTTGGGAAGGTGCACGAAAACTCCTTGTGTAACTGAGCGTGCGGCCGGTGCCAGCAGAAATAGCGATTGACCAATCGTTGAAGCGCACGCGGCAGGCGTCGATAGGGCCGCATCCGCCACGCGACTAATATGGTGAATCTAGTGTGGTATTCGGATTTGAAGTTCCTGGACGCGGCTGCCACCAAAATGTCAGGAACTCCAAATCCGCCGCACTAGGCTCGGCGGCTGGCTTCCGGCTATGCTAGCGCCCGACAAGCGGGGCCGCCGATCCCGACGCGCCGCCCAATCGGCCCCCCGCGACGAGACTATCGGAGTACGTGAATGCATTTCGAGCCGCGCCTGTGGATCTTCACCGAAGGCGTGCGGCTTCGCATCCTTTGGGCGGTATTGATCGGCCTGGTCGCCGTCGGTCTCGGCATCGCGAGACTCGGGCTGCTCGGCTGGCTGATCGGTCAAGTATTCGCGGGCCGCGATCTAGCAACGCTGACTTCGCCCTTCCTGCTTGTGGCCGCCGTCATGGTGGTGCGGGCGGGATTCGAACATTGGCGCACAATGGTCGCGCACGAGACGGCGGCACGCGTTCAGAAAAGACTGCGCCGAACCCTATACGACAAGATCGCCGCACTTGGCCCTGGCACGGTCGCGCGCAAACGCTCCGGCGCCATAGCGCTCTCGCTGGTCGACGGCGTCGAGCAGCTCGAAACCTATTTCGGTCAATTCCTGCCGCAGTTCATGATCTCGATGCTCACGCCGGTCCTGATCTTCGCGGCGATGGCGTTCGTCGATCTGCCGGTTGCCTCGGTCATGCTCGCCTTCGCCGTCATTGCACTCTTCGCGCCAGCACTGTGGCACCGGCACGATGTGGCAAACTCCCTCGGGCGACAGAAGGCGTATTCGTCCTTTGCCGCGGAGCTTCTCGATTCGATCCAAGGTCTCGCTACGTTGAAAGCGTTCGGCCAAAGCAAGGCGCGGGCCGACAAGCTCGAGTTGGAGGCGCGGGAGCTTTTTCGACGGACCATGTGGGTACTCGCCACCAACGTGCTTGCCCGTGGGATTACCGATAGTGCCATCGCCTGTGGTGCTGCCGCAGCACTGGCGGTAGGTGCTTATCGCGTCGGGGTGGGTGCCATGGGACTGCCCTCCTTGCTGATCGTCCTCATGCTGGGTGTGGAAGTGTTCCGACCCATGCGCGAGCTGCGCACGGTGCTCCATCAAGGCATGGTCGGTATGTCGGCCGCCCAGGGCATCTATCAAATCCTCGACGATCATCCGGCGGTCGTGGATGCGCCCGCGGCTCCGATCGCCGAGCCACTCGAGCCGAGCCTGGCGTTCGAGGGTGTGCGTTTTCATTACCCGGGCTCGCGCCACACGGTCCATGACGGGCTCGATTTTCGGGTGGCCGCGGGCGAACGCGTCGGCATCGTCGGCACTTCGGGTGGGGGCAAATCGTCGATCGTCCGTCTGCTGCTCCGCTTTTATGACCCGGATGACGGCGTGATCCGTCTCGGCGGCCACGATCTCCGGCATTTGTCCTTCGATCAGATCCGCTCGCCGATTTCGGTGGTCAACCAGGACACGTTCCTCTTTCACGGCACGGTCGAGGACAACATTCGGATGGGCCGACCGGAGGCGTCCGACGCGGACGTCTGGGCCGCCGCGAGTGCCGCGAACATCCACGAATTCGTTCTGACGCTCCCTCACGGCTATCGCACGATTGTCGGCGAAAAGGGTGTCAAGCTTTCAGGCGGCCAGCGACAACGTGTGGCAATTGCACGCGCTCTCTTGCGCGATACGCCGATCCTCGTGCTCGACGAAGCGCTATCCGCGGTCGATGCCGAAAACGAGGCCGTCATCCAGGAAGCACTCGACCGACTGATGCGCGGGCGCACAACGCTGATCCTTGCGCATAGACTTTCGAGCGTCATCGCGTGCGATCGCATCCTCGTGCTCGACGGTGGACGCGTCGTGGAAAGCGGACGGCACGATCACCTCATGAAGGCCGGTGGCGTCTATGCGAGGTTGATGGCGGAGCAGGTGAGGGAGTCTCGTGCCGCCGCTGTCATCGACGATATTCCACCTGCCCGCACGGTCGAGTTGGTCGCGGACTCACGCCACGGGGCGATCGAGCCGGTAACCGAGGGCATTATCAAGGCTGAAGGGTTGAGCATGCCACGGCTCGTCGCCGAGCTCATGCAACTGATCATGCCGTGGAAAGACCGGCTTGGAGCCGCGTTTCTCTTTGGTGTCCTCCGCGTTCTCGCCTTCATCGGTGTCGGTGTGCTGAGTGCCCTGGTCGTCGTCGGGCTGAAGAACGGACAACCCTATGGAATGTGGTTGTGGGCGCTCGCCATCGTGGCGCCACTTTCGGGTGCGCTGCATTGGCTCGAATCCTGGATCGCCCACGATATGGCCTTCCGCCTCCTCGCGGAGATGCGAATCGACGCCTTCCGCAAGCTCGATGCACTGGCGCCCGCCTATCTGGTGCGCCGCCGAACGGGCGATCTGATGGCGCTCGCCACCCATGACATCGAACTCGTCGAATATTTTTTTGCCCACACGGTCGCACCCGCCTTCGTGGCGATCCTCGTGCCGGCCGCGGTACTCACGGTGCTGTTCTCCGAAAGTCTTTGGCTCGCGCTGACGCTCGTCCCCTTTCTTGCCGCCGCCGCCTTGAGCCCGGTCGTGATGCGTAAGCGTGTCGACCGCCTGGGCTCCGCCGCGCGCGAGGCCGCCGGAGAACTTGGCGCCTTCGCAGTAGACGCCGTGCAGGGGCTCGGCGAAATCGTCGCATTCCAGCAAGAGGCGACGCAGGGCGCTCGCCTCGACGCGCTTTCCGAGCGATACATTCGCCTGCGCCGGCCCTTCTTCGGCGAGTTGACGTTGCAACAGAGCGCTCTCGAGGCGATCACCGGGCTCGGTGGGCTCGTCGTCGTTGCAACGGGCGCCGGCCTTGCCGCGCGCGATCTCATCGACCCGGCCCTGCTACCGCTTCTCACGCTTCTTGCCATGTCGGCATTCCTGCCGGTTTCGGAAATCGCCCAGGTCGGCCGGCAGCTCGCCGATACGCTCGGCGCCACGCGGCGCATCTATGCGCTCGCGAACGAGCCGGTGCCCGTGAGAGATGGGCCTGGCGTTCCTTATCGCACCGGGCCTGTGTCGCTGGCCCTGGAACGAGTGAGCTTCGCCTATCCCGGGCAAGCGCGACGCGCGCTAAGTGCCCTCAGGTTCGAGGTTCCGGCCGGGCGCACGTTGGCACTCGTGGGCACATCCGGTGCGGGGAAGACGACGACCGCGCAACTCTTGATGCGCTTTTGGGATCCAGACGAAGGGCGCATCACGCTGAATGGCGCCGACCTCCGTGCCTACAAACTCGACGACTTGCGCAAGCGCATCGCACTTGTCGCCCAGGACACTTATCTCTTCAACGATACGCTCAAGAACAATCTGCTGATCGCGCGTCCCGAAGCGGGCGAGACGGAACTCCGCCGTGCCGTCGAGCGCGCGTCCCTCGGCGATCTCATCGACACGCTTCCCGACGGTCTCGACACGCCGGTCGGCGAGCGTGGGATGAGTCTTTCCGGCGGTCAGCGTCAGCGCGTCGCCATTGCCCGCGCCTACCTCAAGGATGCACCCGTGCTGATCCTGGACGAGGCGACATCGCATCTCGACACGGTGAACGAGCAGGCCGTGCGCCGTGCCCTCGATCTGCTGCGGGCCGACCGCACCACCATCGTGATTGCCCACCGGCTATCGACGATCCGAGATGCCGACATGATCGTCGTCTTGGACGAGGGCCGTGTGGCCGAGGTCGGCAGGCATGAAACGCTGTTGGCGAAGGGAGGGCTCTACGCGCAACTGGTCTCACGCCAGATTGCCTCCGCCCAAGCGCCGGCAGCTCAGTAGCGTCAGCGCATCACGAATGGATCCGGAATCGGTGCGTCGGACGTGCGGATCCAGACGGCTTTGACGCGGGAATAGTCCCGGATCGATTCCGAGCCGCCCTCGCGTCCAAGACCCGAAAGCCCATACCCGCCGAAGGGGACGATGGGCGAGACCGCGCGATATGTGTTGACCCAGACGATGCCCGCGCGAATACGCCGGATCATTCGATGCGCACGCGTGAGGTCGCGAGTGAACACGCCCGACGCCAACCCGAATGGCGTGTCGTTGGCCTTCTCCACGGCATCGTCTTCCCCGTCGAATGCAATCACGCTCAAGACCGGCCCGAATAGTTCCTCCGCCGCAGCTGGAATCGCATTGCCGCCGCATGACACGATGGTCGGTTCGAAATAAAAACCATCGTCGAAGCCGGGGGGACGGCCCCCGCCCGTGACGATCTCGGCACCCGCATCCACACTCCGAGCCAAGACGCGCTCGATGTGGTCGCGCTGACGCCGTGTGGCAAGCGGTCCCATCTCGGTCGCGGGGTCCTGAGGGTTTCCGATCACAATGGCTTTCGCCTTTGCTGCCAAGGTGCCGATCAATCGATCACGGATGGAGTGCTCGACAAATAAGCGGGAGCCAGCGACGCAACTCTGGCCGGAGGCCGCAAAGATGCCCGCGACGATCGCGTTCGAGACGCTGTCGAGATCGGCGTCGGCGAACACGACGACGGGCGATTTGCCGCCAAGCTCCAACGTCGTATAGGCAAGATTCTCGGCCGTGTTGCGTACCACGTGCCGTGCCGTAGCAGGCCCTCCCGTGAATGCGACCCGCGCCACGAGCGGATGGCTCGTCAGCGTCTTGCCGCATTCTTCGCCAAATCCGGTCACGATGTTCACGACCCCGCTCGGGAAGCCCGCCTCGTGGACGAGACGGGCGAACTCGAGAAGCGGAGCCGGGCCCTCTTCCGATGCCTTCAGAACGACCGGGCAACCGGCCGCGAGCGCCGGCCCGAGCTTGACCGCGGAGAGGAAGAGCTGCGAGTTCCATGGCACGACCGCGGCGACCACGCCGATCGGTTCGCGACGCAGAAACACTTCCATATCCGGCTTGTCGATCGGTAGATAAGCGCCCTCGGACTTGTCGGCGAGGCCCGCGAAATAACGGTAGAACTCGGCGACATAGCCGATCTGGGCACGCGTTTCGCGAATGATTTTGCCGGTATCGCGCGTCTCCAGTATCGCGAGGCGCTCGGCATTCTGAGCCACGAGGTCGCCGAGCCGGTAAAGAAGCTTTCCACGCCCGGTCGCGGTCAGTCCGGCCCAAGCGGGGTCGCCTAGTGTGCGATGCGCCGCCCGAACCGCGCGGTCGACGTCGCCAGCGGTTGCGGCGGGCATGATCGCCCACGGCTTGCCGGTTGCGGGGTCGATGCTTTCGAACGTCGACTGGCCGTCCTCGAAGGCGCCGTCGATATAGGCCTTAAATCGCGGTAGCGACATTGGGGTTCTCCCGCTTCGAATTGGTGCGTGCAGAATGCGGCTCAGGCGAAAGCCGGCATCACGTGTCGAATGAACAGCTCAAGCGATTTCTTCTTGCGCTCGTGGCTGATGCCGCTGTCGATCCAGATCGAGTACTGGTCGTAGCCGAGCGCTTCGTAGGCCTTGAGACGATCGACGACGTGACCGGGCTCGCCGATCACGAGGTTCTTGCCAACGACCTCGGGCGCGTAATTCGGCATCGCCGCCATCTCTGCCTCGCTCAACGGCGCCATGATGCCCTGGCGGATCGGCCGCTTGTTCTGAAACCACGCGCCGAATGTGCAATAGAAGGCACTCAAGTCGCGCCTCAGGTGCGCTGTCTCGGTCGCGGAGTCTGCGACGAACGTGTGCATCAACAGCATGATCTTGGGACGGGGTACGGCTGGATGCGCATTGCAAGCGGCGTTGAAGCGCTCCATCAGGCTCGCGACCTCGCCGTCCCCCGAGGCAAGGGGGGTCACTTGCACATTGCATCGATTGGCGACCGCGAACTCGTGGGAATTAGGATCGCGCGCCGCCACCCAAATCGGCGGATGCGGCCTCTGAAGCGGTTTCGGCGCCGAAGTCGTCGCCGGAAATTTCCAGAATTCGCCGTTATGTGCGTAGTCGCCCTGCCAAAGGCCGCGAATTGCAGGGATCATTTCGCGCAAGCGTTGGCCGGCCCCCATCGCGTCAAGACCGGGCAGCAGGCGTTCGTACTCGAAAGAGTAAGCGCCGCGCGCCATACCCAAGTCCAGCCGGCCGCCGGTCGCGATGTCGGCCATCGCCGCTTCGCCTGCCAGCTTTATTGGGTGCCAGAAGGGCGCGATCACGGTGCCGGTACCGAGCCTGATGTCGCGGGTCATTGCGCCGAGATAGGCGAGGTTGATAAAGGGATTGGGCGCTATCGTGAACTCCATCCCGTGATGCTCGCCGATCCACGCGGTTTCGAAGCCGGCTTTCTCCGCGATCGTCACCAGTTCGGTCAATTCGTCGAACAGTCGAGCATGCGGTGTCTCGGGGTCGGCACGCTCCATGTGCACGAAGAGCGACAATTTCATGATTGGCGATCCTTCACGTCGATCGGCTGCGCGCGACTTTGTTTGGCGAGGGCCTGGACCGTACCTCGATCCGTGTCGCCGACATAGATTCCGAATGCATCCTCCTCGCGCTCGCGCACGTAGCGCCGAAGCATCGAACGCACGGCTTCGTCCCTCAACTTCGGCCAGGGGATTTCCTCGAAGGGCACGAGATGGACCTGCGATCCAACCGGCACGGCGCCGTCGACCTCGCCGCGGTAATAGATCGACATTGTCTTCGCGGCGGCACTCGGATCTTCGAAGACCGCGAAAAGAAAGCCGAGCTTTGCATCCAGGCCAAGACGCATCAGGACGCCGCGCAGACTCGCAGGATCGGACGCTGGCTCGAGACGCGACCCCGTCGGCAGGTCAAGCACACCCCCTGCCTCTTCGACGAGCAGCAATGCGCCCTCGCGTTCGAGGATGACGCCAACCTTCGTGCGCGAGTCCGTGCCTGCAAGTGCGGCCTGAGACAGGCTGAACGCGATATAGGCGCCCCGGCAGTAGCCGAGTGGGTTTGCGCTCGAATGATCGAAGCCGACGACCTCGCCGATGAGGATGATGTGATCGCCGGCTTCGACGACGTCGCGACGGCGGCAGTCGAACCATGCCGCGACACCGTCAATGATTGGGCTCCCGGTGACGCCGCGCCGCCAGGGGGCCAGTGCAAACTTGTCGCTCGCCTTGGATGCGAACAGGCTTGAAATGTCCTTCTGGGCTTCGGCGAGGACGCTGATCGAGAAATTTGCCGTCTGCGAGAAGACGGGATAACTCGACGCCGTCTTGGCGATACAGACGAGCACCAATGGCGGGTCGAGCGAGACGGAGGTGAAGGAATTGGCCGTGAATCCGCGCGGCGTTCCGTCGGGCCCGAGCGTGGCGACGACCGTGACGCCCGTGACGAAAGCGCCGAGGGCATAACGAAAAGCCTTCGAATCGATGGGCAGGGTCTCATCCGCCATGAGTGGAACTCCCTAGAAGGCAGTTGCGCGGGTGGGTTGCCCGAGCTCGCCGCGCTCGACCGTATCGATGAATGCGCTGAGGCATCGATTGACCGTGTCGGGTGCGGTCAGCGCCATGACGTGCCGTTCGCCCCGCAAGATCTCGCAACGCCCATTCGGTGCCTTGGCTGCCATCGCCTCGGACATGGCGGGCGTGGAGTTGGGATCGAGCTCGCCGGTCGCAAAGAGGCTCGGCACGGCGAGCCCCTCCAGCCGACCATTGTGGGCATCGTCCGAGTGCGCGAAGAGGCGATAGGTGCGCGCGTAGCCAATCGGATCGACCGAGGTGAGCAGGCGTCGCACCTTGTCGGCCTGGGCCGTGAGATGGGGAGGAACGGGGTCGCCGAACCAGCGTGTCATAGCACCCTCAGCCGAAGCCGAGGCTGCACCGTCGGCGAGTGCTTGGGCCCGCGCGTCGACGGCGGCGCGCTGTTCCGGCGTGCGGCAATGGACGGCATTGAGTGCCGCGATGCTAAAGCAGCGTTCCGGGTGCGTCAGCGCGAATTCGAGCGCCACAAGCGCTCCCATCGAGTGTCCAACCACGTGCGCTTTGTCGACACCGAGGTCGTCCATGAGCGAGAGGAGCTGATCGGCATAGTCCGATAGCCTCGCATCGGAGGGCGGTCTGGTCGTGCCGCCATGGCCGAGCATGTCGTAGGCGATGACGTCGTGCCCTGCTGCGAGCGCTTCGATTTGCGGCGACCAAATCGAGCCATCCATGCCGACGCCATGGATAAAAATCGCCGCAGGTCCCCGCCCGTCTCGGCGATACCGGGTCGTACCCTGGACCCCATTGCGGAGCACGTGGGGCGACATGGCGGTCTCAAGCATCGGTCGCACCCATTTCCTTGAGGTCTTCATAGCGATTACCGATCCGATGATGGGGCCGGCCGCCGATCGAGGCGCCGAGCGCTACGACGATCTCCTCGGGCCCCGGCGCATCGGGAATCGAGAACTGGATCGTCAAATAGTGAGAGCGCATGCCCTCGTCGTGCTTGTGCATAAGGGGGATCACGATCGGGCAATCCGGGCCGCCGCGCGTATTCGTGAAGCTCAGATAGCTCTTGGCGCCAACGGCTTTCCTGTAGCGGTTTCCAAAGCGCAGGGTATGAATCAGCGCCGATCCATGCTCGATCTCGCATGACGTGCCGACCACAGCGGCCTTTCCATAGCCTTCGACGGCGTCGCCCGATCCGGCGAGGCGGAGGATCTCGTCGGTGAGGCGCTGGCCGAGAAGTGGCGCAATCTCGCGGATTTCAGGTTTCAAATCGGCCACGAACCCGCGACCGATCCATGGATCGCGCAAAACGACCGCCGCAGCAAATAGACGAAGAGGAGGATTCGCCGGCTTGCCCCCTTCGATCAGCGTATCTTCCGCGTAGATAACGGTCTTTCGGATTTCCGGCCCCATGAATACCATCCCTGTTGAAAAAATTGGTTCCTGGTATGCCCATATTATGGTATACCGTATTATAAGATGTCAAGAGTGGTTTTAGCGATGTCAAACGCCGCAGGCTCATTAAGGGTCGAACGAACGACCAAAACCCTTAGGGCGCTCGCACTCGAAAAGCTGCGCAGCGCCATCCTCACGCAGCACTTCAAGCCCGGCGCGCGCCTCGTCGAGCGGACACTTTGCGAAGAATTGGGCGTAAGCCGCACAGTCGTGCGCGAGGCGCTGCGGCATCTCGAAGCGGAGGGGTTGGTCGAATCGGTTCCGCAACAGGGACCGGTCGTGGCTCGCGTGGATCGCGATGCCGCGTCGCAACTTTACGAGCTTCGCGCCGCACTTGAGGCGCTGGCGGCGCGCGCCGCGGCGGAAATCGCGTCCGCCGCGGACATCGAATCGATGTCTCGCTCTCTCGATCGTATCGAGCAGGGGTATGCCAGCGGCGATATGTCGGCGGTATTGGAAGCCACGACGGCCTTCTACGAATCGATGTTCCTAAGTGGAGGAAAAACGGTTGCTTGGACGATCGTTCAGTCGCTCAATGCGCGCATCACGACGTTGCGCGCGCTCACCATCGGCTCGAGCGGGCGCAACCGGCAGGGGCCGCTCGAAATGCGCCGCATCCTCGAGGCACTGAAGCGCCGCGACGCGGCCGCCGCCGAGGTTGCCGCTCTTGAGCATGTCCGTGCTGCAGGTAAGATAGCACTTACCCTGCTGCGCGATGGAGACCGGTAAAATATGGACGCGCAGGGGAAACAAGCGGCAACATCCCTGTCCGGACGCCATCCATGAACGCTAAGTTCGACGCCATCGATGTCGCCATCGCCCGAGTAGCGGCCGGGCATCCGATTGTCGTCGTCGATGACGAGGACCGAGAGAACGAGGGCGATCTCATCATGGCTGCGGCTTGCGCCACGCCGGAGTATGTCGCCCTCATGGTGCGGCATACCTCGGGTATCCTCTGCACTCCGCTTCGGCACGAGGATGCGCGTCGTCTCAATCTCTGGCCTATGGTTGCGGACAACAGGGCCCCGATGTCGACCGCCTTCACGGTTTCAGTCGATTATCGCAGCGGGCTCACGACGGGTATTTCGGCTAAGGAGCGCTGTGCAACGATCCGCGCCCTGGCCGACCCGAGCAGCACGGCGGAGGACTTCGTTCGGCCGGGGCACATCTTTCCCCTCATCGCAAAAGATGGCGGCGTTCTCAATCGGACGGGCCATACGGAAGCAGCGGTCGATCTCGCACGCCTCGCCGGCTTGCCGCCGGTCGGCCTTCTCGCCGAACTCGTCAATGACGACGGGTCGGTGCAGAAAGGCGCTCAAGTTGCAGCATTCGCCGAAAAGCACGGCTTTCCGATAATCTCGATTGCGAACCTCATCGCATATCGTCAAGCACGGGAAAGCCTCGTGCGGCGGATCGCCGAGGAAACCATCGAAACGTCGATCGGCAGGGCGCTCGCGGTCGGGTACGAAACAACCCTCGATCGCACACGGCACATGGCGGTCATTTTCGGGCAAATCGGCGACGGCCGGAATATTCTCACGCGCCTTCAGCGCGAGGACGTCGTTGCCGACATTTTCGATCATCGGCGCAGCCCCATCGCCGCGGCGCTTCAGAAGATCGCCGAGGAGGGGAAGGGCGTGGTGGTTTATCTTCGCCAGGGTTCCGATGCGGTCGTCGGGCATGGGAGGGGCGACGAAGCACCTCGCTCGAGCGAGGTCCAACGGGTGCAGCAATGGCATGAAATCGGTCTCGGCGCGCAAATTCTGAGAGATCTCGGCATTACGTCCATTCGTATCTTGGGGACGAGGCAGCGCGAATATGTCGGCCTCTCGGGCTTCGGCATTGAGATTGTCAAAACCGAGATCCTCGAGCGCCAGGATTGACGAAGCACGCGCTGACGGCGCCAGCGTTGAGGCTGGTGGCCACGATCGCGGGGCCGGCGCCCTAAGTGCTGCTCACGTCCTGCGCTTTCGCCGCTGAATGGCGTCAGCGGTGACGCAGAGGATTTCAAACATCAGATTTGCGGCATTGAGGGCCGTGTGTCCGGTCGGATCGAGCGGCGGTGCGACCTCGCAAACATCGCCGCCGACGATGTTCATGCCGGCCAGGCTTCGAATGATTACTTGGCTGTCGCGCATGCTGAGTCCACCCGGCTCGGGCACGCCTGTGCCGATTGCAAAGACAGGGTCGAGGCCGTCAATGTCGAATGTAACGTAGGCGGGTCGGTCGCCGACGACGCGACGGATTTCGTCGATGACCTTGGCGCGCCCCATCGCCTCGTAATCATCCATGGTGATCACGCGCATGCCGACGTCCTGGCCATAGCGGATATCGTCGTCCCCATAGCGGGTCCCGCGCAGGCCGATCTGCACCACCCGTTTGGGATCGATCAAGTTTTCCTCAACCGCGCGGCGAAACGGGGTTGCGTGATTGACGCGGTTGCCGAGCAGCTCGTCAAGAGTATCTGCGTGCGCATCGAAATGGATCAGGCCGATCGGACCGTCCTTTGCGATGCCTCTTAAAATGGGATAGGTCACCGTGTGATCGCCACCGGCTGAAATCGGTGCTGCCCCGGCGGCGTGAATGCGCTCGAAGAACGCCGTGATCGAATCGATGCTGCCCATGAGATCGAGCGGGTTGACCGGCGCGTCGCCGACGTCACCGACATTGCATATGCGGAAGGGCGCGATCCCGTTCGTTGGATTGACCTGCCGGATGAGCCGGGACATCTCCCGGATCTGCGCCGGTCCGTGGCGCGAGCCAGCACGGAAGGTCGTTCCAAGGTCGAATGGCACGCCCACCAGCGCCACGTCCAGGGTTGGCGTGATCTCCACGGCGGGGGTCCGCATGAAGGTGGCGATGGCCGAAAAGCGTGGAACGACTGCGGAATCGAGTGGCTTGAGGCGTGGAATGTCGTTCATGTGACCTCCATCGATCAAAGCGTGGAGGGGCGCATGATGGCACGAAGCTGCGCGCGGTACCACCACGAGCCCCGGTAAACGCTCCAATCCCTCATGACGCCATCGTTCTAGATCTTCATTCGCGTCATGTCGGGGTCGTATGGTGGTCGCAGGTGGATATTGGCCGGAATACGCTGGGTTGCGATTTCGAGCTCGTATCGCCCAGCCGTCAGCCAATCGTCGGACACGCCCTCCTCGCAGCGCACGTAGCCGAGACCGATATTGGCGCCGATGGTGTACCCCCACCCGCCGCTCGATAGCCACCCCACGAGCGTTCCATTGCGATAGATCGATTCGCGGCCAATCAGCAGAATTCCCGGATCG
This sequence comes from Alphaproteobacteria bacterium, assembly GCA_035625915.1. Classification (NCBI taxonomy): domain Bacteria; kingdom Pseudomonadati; phylum Pseudomonadota; class Alphaproteobacteria; species Alphaproteobacteria bacterium. Next base: position 18,117 of record DASPOR010000026.1, read on the forward strand.
CCAACGGTGAATCCGGCGAGGCGACGCACGAGCGGTTTCGATCGTTTTGCGAGCAGCGCTTCCCGTCCAAGAAACGGAATGTCCTTGCCGAGCTTGACCGCCCAACCGAGGCCAGCCTCAAGGGGCGAATAATCCGGGCCGATATCGCTGCCCCAGGCGCGATATGCCTTCTCGAGCCGCAACGATTCAATGGCGCGATATCCGGCGTTGGCGATACCATGTGCCGCTCCGACCGACATCAGGGCGTCATAGACCGGGATGGCGGAATCGGTCGGCACATGCAGTTCCCAGCCAAGCTCGCCTACATAGCTGACGCGCAACGCGCGAACGACGACACCCGCGACAGAAAGCTCGCGGCATGAGGCAAACGGGAACGCGGCATTGGAGACATGCTCGTGGGTCAGCGATTGGAGTACGACTCGCGCCTTCGGCCCCATGAGGGAGAGAATCGTGTAGCTCGATGTGACGTCGATGACACGGGCGTCCAGCCCTTCCGGGATCGCGCGCCTGATCCATGCGAGGTCGTGAGTTGCGAATCCGGTGCCCGTGACGAGATAGAACGCGTCCTCCTCGGTCCGCGTCACGGTGAGATCGCATTCGATACCGCCATGCCGGTTGAGCATTTGCGTATAGATCACCGCCCCAATGGGACGCCTGACATCGTTCGCACATATCCAGCCAAGTGCCGCCGCCGAATCGCGGCCCGTCACGTGGAATTTCGCAAACGAGGTCTGATCGAAGAGCGCTACTCTCTCGCGGCACGCCGCGTGCTCGCGGCCGACGGCCGTGAACCAGTTCGGTCGCCCGAACGAGTATTCGTCCGCGGGCACTTCGCCTGGCCCTGCAAACCAATTCGGCCTCTCCCATCCGAGCTTCGAGCCGAAGCACGCTCCCTGATCCGCCAGGCGACGGTAAAGCGGGGAAAGGCGTAACCCACGCCCCGTCTCGTATTCCTGCTGAGGCCAGGCGATCGCGTAATGCTTGCCGTAGGCCTCGAGCGTGCGCGTGCGTACGAACGCATCGTCCCGATGGACCTGCCCGAAGCGACGGATATCGACCGGCCATAGGTCCATGGGCGGTTCGCCGCCTGCGATCCATTCCGCAAGTGCCTTCCCGGCACCGCCTGCCGAGGCGATCCCGAAGGCGTTGAACCCCGCGCCGATATAGAAGCCTCGAACTTCGGGTGCTTCGCCCAAAATGAAATTTCCGTCGGGGGTGAACGATTCCGGACCATTGATCATTTCCTTGACGCCGGCGTCGGCAAGGGCCGGCACGCGGGCGAGCGCCTGCCGCATCAGCGGCTCGAAATGGTCCCAGTTTTCATCGAGAAGCGTGAAGTGGAAACCGGCCGGTATGCCATCGATCGCCCAAGCGATCGGATTCGGCTCGTAGCCGCCCATGACGAGCCCGCCGACTTCCTCCTTGAAATAGGTGAGCCGGTCGGGATCGCGCAGGGTCGGAAGACTGCGTGGCAAACCCTCGATCGTCTCCGTCACGATGTATTGATGCTGAACCGATTGGAGAGGCACCGTAACGCCCGCAAGCCTGCCGATCTCCTTCGCCCATTGGCCGCCGCAATTGACGACGACCTCGCACACGATGTCGCCGAAAGGCGTTGAAACCCCCGCCACTCGTCCACCCGAAAGGCGCACCGCCGTCACCGGGCATTCCTCTACGATACGCACACCGCCCAAACGCGCACCTTTAGCCAATGCCTGCGCGATGTCGGAGGGATTGGCCTGGCCGTCGGTCGGCAGGAACACTGCACCGACGAGATCGCTCGAATCGAGTGGTGGCCATAGCGCCTTGGCTTCGGCTGGTGACAGGATTTCGACCGGCAGGCCGAAGCTCCGCGCCGTGGTGGCCTGGCGAAGAAGCTCCGCCATCCGGTTCGCGTTACAGGCAAGGCGCAACCCCCCGCTCTGTTTCCACCCCGTCGCCAGACCGGTCTCCGCTTCAAGCATGCCGTAAAGCGATACGCTGTATGTGAGCATCCTCGTGATATTGGCCGAGGTCCTGAGTTGCCCGACGAGGCCGGCTGCATGGAACGTCGACCCGCTCGTGAGTCGTGCTCGCTCGAGGAGCAGAATGTCCTTCCACCCACACTTCGCGAGATGATACGCCGTGCTGCACCCGATGATGCCACCGCCGACGATCACCACGCGAGCGTCGGTTGGAAGTGCCGTCATTGGCTGTTCCAATCGCGCTGGAACTTTGCCAAGGCGTCCTCGAATGTTTCGAAACATGCATCGCTGTATCCGACAAAGTCATAGTCGACCGCGGAATGAATCTCGGAGACCAGACCCCACAAGGCCTCTCGCAGGGCCGCAGCGCATTTCATCGCGGTATAACGGCGGCGTAACTCGTCGTCGACCCGTCTCGCGAAATAGCCCTCGAGCAGCCATGTTTCGTCTTCGCTCCTGAGCCGGTTATTCGCGGCGACGCCACCCAAATCGAAAAGCTCGCTGCCAAAACCGCCATATTCCCAATCGATCAGCCAAAGCCGGTCGCCATCGTCCAGGAAATTTGCCGCGAGCATATCGTTGTGAGCAAACACGGGACGAAAGGGTCCAACCTCCCGCTCGAGACGGGCCGCGACCTCCGTAAGGCGGGAAAGCTCATTGCTGCGCCGCCCCATTGCTGCGCCGAGCGTCGCACCATAATCGCGAATAACATGGAACGGCGAGAAGGCGAGCACAGGGCCGCGGAGATGTTTCGCGACGTCATGGTGGCATCGTTTCAGGAGCGGCAGGATGCGCGAGAGCATGGACCGCTCGCGCACGTCCTCGGGCGTGAGCGTTCTGCCCTCTATGAAGCGGAGCACCATGACGCCCGGCTCGGCATAGACGACTTCGGGGGAGAGGTCGGCGGCGTGCGCTGCCCGCGAAGCGGCAAGTTCGTTGAAGCGCATGACGCCGTGGATTGGAATGTCTCCGCCGACGCGCACGACGAATTGGCCGACCCGGTCGCGCACGAGGAAGTTGCGATTGGTAATGCCGCCCTGCAAAGGCTCGGTTTCGACGGTCCCTGACCAGCAGGGCAAATGAAGGATTCTGTCCTCCACTGCCGTCATATGTGACCGCCAGACGATGCGGCCCGGCCGACTTGCCGCATTAGTTGCACCTCCTGTTGTTGCAGAGGGACTCGCGCGCTCACGACGCGGCATTGGCGCGATCCGGCGCCTCGCGCGCGACCTTGGAATCGGACGGCGAATAAACCGGTGCAGCGATCGGATCGAGAGACGGACGCCCGAGGATCGTGTCCGCCGCCTTTTCGGCGACCATGATCGTCGGTGCATTCAGGTTTCCA
>DASPOR010000027.1 GCA_035625915.1 Alphaproteobacteria bacterium
GAGTCTCGTATCGCTATCGGACGAATCCGACCTGCCGCTTCCCGACTTGTCGGTCGACCGCGTCCTCCTCGTTCACGCACTCGAGCACAGCGAACAATTGCGCCCGCTCCTGCGCGAGGTGTGGCGCGTGATGGCGGATGGGGGGCGCCTTCTTGCCGTGGCGCCGAACCGGCGCGGGATTTGGGCGCGACTAGACCGCACGCCGTTTGGGCAGGGCCTGCCCTATACCGTCAGCCAGCTTTCTCGTGTCCTGCGCGACAACATGTTCACGCCCATCCAATCGACCGCAGCACTCCTCATGCCGCCGACGACGAATCGTTTCATGCTTGCCTGGGCGCCCGCGTGGGAGGAGCTCGGCGAACGCTTGCTGGAGACCTTCGCCGGGGTCGTGATGATCGAGGCATCGAAGCAGGTCTACGGTGCAGTTCCGGTCGGAGATGCGCGCAAGCGCCGCCGCGTCTACATGCCAATTCCGGGCTAGTGTGGCGAATTTCGGATTTGCCGCACGAGCCGACGATTCTCGCAATCGGCCGTCGTCAGTCTTGCGCGAGCAGGAAAATCGCCTGCTCGTCGAGCAGGTTCGCAAGCAGGCGCGGTTGGTCGGACCCTCGCGTGCGCCCGCGCCGGTCGATCGACACGACCCGCCTGATGCGGATGCCAAGCTCGTCGCAGAGGGCCACGAAATCGGCGATCGTGCATGGGTGGATGTTCGGGGTGTCGAACCAGCGGTGCTGGAATGCCTTGGGCATTGCCATGCGCCCGCCGCCAAGAAGTGCCAAGCGCATGCGCCAATATCCGAAGTTGGGAATCGATACGATCGCATGCTTGCCGATGCGGACGAGGGCCAGCAGCACGCCCTTCGGATCGCGTGTCGCCTGAAGCGTCTGGCTAAGCACGGCGTAGTCGAACGAATGTCGCGGATAGTCCGCAAGGTCCATGTCGGCGTCGCCTTGAATGACCGAGAGGCCATGGGACACGCAGGCATTCACGCCGGCCTGGCTCAGCTCGATGCCGCGTCCGTCAACACCCTTCGCGTGGCCGAGATAATCGAGCAGCGAGCCATCGCCGCAACCGACGTCGAGCACGCGCGTGTCGGAAGCCACCATATCCGCGATGACTTGAAGATCGAGGCGGAGCCGAATTTGCCGCCGCGCGGGTCGCGTCATTTCCATGTCGGCATTGCCCCCGGCCGTTCAGGCGAAATCGAGCCCGATATGCTCGGCGGCTCCCGCGAGGAAGCCCGACAGGGTCGCAAAGAATTCCGGCTCGTCGAGCAGGAACGCGTCATGCCCCTTGTCCGACGGAACTTCGACGAAGCTCACATTCGCGGCGACCGAGTTTAGGGCGCGCACGATCTCCTTGCTTTCCCAAGTCGGGAAAAGCCAGTCGCTGGTGAACGAGATCGCGCAGAATCGCACCGGCGTGCCCCGGAAGGCATTGGCGAGCACGCCGCCATGCTCGAGTGCGAGATCGAAATAATCCATGGCGCGCGTGATGTAGAGGTACGAATTCGCGTCGAAACGATCGACGAAGGTGCTGCCCTGGTGCCGCAAGTAGCTCTCGACCTGGAAGTCGGCATCGAAGCCGTAAGTGATGCTGAGCCGGTCCTGGAGGTTGCGGCCAAATTTGCGATGGAGCGCGGCCTCCGAAAGATACGTGATGTGCGCCGCCATGCGCGCGACAGCGAGGCCTCGCCGCGGAATCTTGCCCGTGCGGATATAATCGCCCCCACACCAATCCGGATCGGCCATGATCGCTTGGCGGCCGACTTCGTGGAACGCGATGTTCTGGGCCGAATGGCGTGCCGCGGTCGCAATCGGCACGGCGGTCACGACGTGCTGGGGATAGCTTGCGGCCCATTGCAGGACCTGCATACCGCCCATCGAGCCGCCGGTGACGCAAAAAAGTTTCTCGATGCCGAGGTGGTCGATCACAAGCTTTTGCGCGCGAACCATGTCGCCGACCGTGATCACCGGAAAGGAAAGTCCCCACGGCTCGCCGGTTTGCGGATTGATCTCACGCGGTCCGGTTGTGCCCATGCAGCCGCCGAGCACGTTGACGCCGATCACGAAGAAGCGATTCGTGTCGATGACGAGACCGGGGCCGACCATGAGATCCCACCAGCCCTCGCGCCCCGTCACAGGGTTGATGTCGGTGACGAATTGGTCCCCCGAAAGCGCATGGCAAATTAGCACGGCATTCGTCTTGTCTGCATTGAGCCGGCCATAGGTCTGGTAGGCGATCGTGAATGGCCCGAGCTCAGCGCCCGAATCCAGCTTCAAGGGGCGATCCTGGCCGAAGACGGTAGAAAGGCCCGGCCGGACCGGCTCCCGCCGCCGAACAACACCCTCGGGCAATGGGGTCTCGAAAGCCATCTACGGTATTCCCGCCTCTCTCGTCTCGTCCGGCCATAGGGGTGCCGCCGGCAGCCGATAGCTATGGACCAAGGGTGCTAACTGTCAATGTTTTCTTTGATTTTGGGGGTGAGTGACATTATGACTATCGCGCGCGCGAGGAGCAGCTTTCCGGGTCACATGCAGAATCCCATGCGATCTCTCGAGGATCTCCGCCGCGAGATCGACGAGATCGACGACGCCATTCACGATCTCATCATGCGCCGGGCTGCCCTTCTGGGCGACATCGCGGCTGCGAAAGGTGCTGCCGCGAACGGGCCAAGCGGCACCTATCTGCGCCCCGCGCGTGAAGCGCTCGTCTTGCGTCGGCTGATCGAACGCCATCGCGGGCAATTTCCAAAACCTGCACTGGTGCGGCTTTGGCGTGAACTCATCTCGGCACCACTTTCGCTTCAGGGCGCCTTTACGGCCGCCGTCTACGCGCCCGACGAGGCGTCAGGCTATTGGGACCTTGCGCGCGACCATTACGGCAGCCACACCGCCTTCGTCCGCCACCATGCAGTCGGCCAGGTGATTGCAGCACTCGGCGACGGCAGTGCGGTAGTCGGCATCCTGCCCGCCATTCAGGCGGAGGATGCGGACCCCTGGTGGCAGCATCTTATCCGCGACGATGACAAGGGGCCGCGGATCGCGGCACGCCTACCTTTTGCCGGTGCCGGCAATGCCCGCGACGGACAGGCCGAGGCCCTCGTCGTCGGCGCCATCGTGCCGGAGCCGACGGGACGGGATCGCAGCTACATAGCCGTTGAAATCGGCGGCGAGCTTAGCCGAACGAAGCTGCGCGGCGGCTTGAAGCGAAGCGGGCTCGAACCGAGGCTTTTCGCAAGCTGGCAGCCCTCGGGCGAACAGCGCCGGCTTCACCTCGTCGAGATCGACGATTTCATCGCGCCGAACGACGCGCGGATCGCCGATTTTTCGACATCCATGGCAGGCATGGTCGACCGAGTATATTTTTTGGGCTCATATGCCTTACCCTTCAGCGATAAGGAACTCGCTTAACCCGCCGCAAGATTAGAACCAGAGGACCAGAACTCGTGAGCATCCCTAGGCCGAGGCCCGGAATTCTCGACATTGAGCCTTACAAGGGCGGTGAGTCCGCGGTCGCGGGCGTCGATCGCGTGATCAAACTTTCGTCGAATGAGAGTCCCCTCGGGCCGAGCCCGCGGGCAATCTCGGCCATCGAGGCGATGAGCAAGGAGCAGCATCGCTACCCCGACGGTATGGCGGCGGATATCCGCAAGGCGATCGGCCGGCATCATGGAATCGACCCGGCGCGCATCGTATGCGGATGTGGCTCGGACGAATTGATCGGCCTCCTCGTCCGCGCCTATGCAGGGCCGGGCGACGAAGTGCTCTACAGCCAGTACGGCTTTCTCATGTATGCGATCGCCGCAAAAGGGGTCGGGGCCCAGCCCGTCGCGGCGCCGGAGAAGGAACTGCGCGCGGACGTGGATGCGATGCTTTCGAGGATCTCGCCCAGGACGCGCATCGTCTTCCTTGCCAATCCGAACAATCCGACCGGCAGTTTTCTCACGAAGGATGACGTAACGCGCCTGCATGCGGGCTTACCCAAGGACGTCGTCCTCGTCATCGATGCCGCCTATGCCGAATATGTCACGCGCAACGACTATAGCCCCGGGGTGGAACTGGTCGAAGCTCATGGCAACGTCGTGATGACGCGCACCTTCTCCAAGATCTATGGGCTCGCCGGTCTGCGTTTGGGCTGGGCCTATTGTCCGTCCGCGGTTGCCGACGTGCTCAATCGGCTGCGCAATCCCTTCAACGTGACATCGCTCGCGCAAATTGCAGCGCTCGCCGCCCTCGACGACGTGGCGCACGTGGACGCGGCACGCTCGAACAACGACATTTGGCTGCCCTGGCTCACGACCGAACTCACAAAGCTCGGGCTCGAGGTCGCACCGTCGATCGGGAATTTCGTCCTCGTGCGGTTTCCCGCCGCACCTTCGAAGAATGCGAACGCGGCAAATGCGTTCCTGACTTCACGCGGCATAATCCCGCGCCGGATGGATGCCTACAATCTTGCGCACAGCCTGCGCATCACAGTCGGCCGCGAGGATGAAATGAAGGCAGTCGCCTCGGCTCTCGCCGAGTTCATGGCGGCGCCTTAAATGTCCGCGAGGCCTCTTTTCGAACGCGCGGCCCTTATCGGTATCGGGCTCATCGGTTCGTCCTTGGCAAGGCGCATGAGGCGGGACGGCCTTGCCCGCACGATCGTCTGCAACGCAAAGAGCGAGCGCAGCCGCAAGCTCGCGTGCGAGCTTGGGATCGTCGATGCGGCCTATGATTCGCCCGCCGAAGCAGTGCGCGACGCAGACCTCGTCGTACTCTGCACCCCACTCGGGGTCTACGGAACCATTGCCGCGGCGATCGAACCGCACCTTGCACGGGGTGCCATCCTGACCGATGTCGGCTCGGTCAAGACAATGGTGATGCGCGATGTCGGTCCCCACGTGCCGCCGGGTGTGCACTTCGTGCCCAGCCATCCCGTGGCCGGCACCGAGCATTCGGGGCCGGAGTCGGGCTTCGCGGAGCTGTTCGACGGGCGCTGGTGCATCCTGACCCCGCCGGATGACGCCGATCCGGCGGCCGTCGAGAAAGTTGCATCGCTTTGGCGCCAGTGCGGGATGAATCTCGAACTCATGGATGCGAAGCACCATGACATTGTGCTTGCGATCACGTCGCATCTGCCGCACCTCATTGCCTATTGCATCGTCGGCACGGCCACCCATCTCGAGGAGCTTACCAATTCCGACGTGATCAAGTTCGCCGCCGGCGGCTTTCGCGATTTCACGCGCATTGCTGCGTCGGACCCGATCATGTGGCGCGACGTCTTTCTCAACAATCGCGAAGCCGTACTCGAGATGCTCGGCCATTTCACCGAGGATTTGACCGCCCTTCAACGCATGGTTCGCTTAAGCCAGGGTGAGAAGCTCGAGGATTGGTTCACTCGCACGCGCGCAATCCGCCGGAGCCTGATCGAGGCGAAGCAGGCTTAGTGGGGTGCTGTCCCTCGGGGCACTGGCCCCCTGCGGGCGGGCCCATTACGGACAAATCGGCATCTCATTTCGCCCAGGCGATCGTCGGAATGTGCAAAATCGCGACCGGCCCGGCGAAGAGGGTTTGCTGTTGGACCGTGAGCGGCACGGTCAGGACCTTGGCCCCGCCTTCCGGCGGGGTCTTGGCGAGAAGTCCAAGCCCGGCCTTTGCGAGCATGCCATCTCGATTCTTCATCAGGCCTTGGGCGACGAGCGAGTCGATCGTCTCGGAATAGCCGCGAATTTGCCCGGTGCCAGCGCCCATCGGCTGCATATTGGAATCGAGTGCCACCGTCGCATTCCCCGAAAATTGAAGCGGGCCCCAGGCGATATTGAACTTTCTGATATCCATGGCGCCGCCCGCGTTGCGCCACGCCGCAAGCGCGATTGCGGGTGGACCGGGCTTGAGCGGACCGAGAATCTGGGCTTCTGCAGTGATCCAGGCGAGCTCGGCACCGAGCGGGCCGGCAACCGCCTCGGGCAGCTTAACGTCCTGCAGGCTGAACGAGAGGTCCGCACTGATTGGAAGCTGTGGGGTGCCGCCGTGTGCAGCGTCCGGGGCGGCTGGGGCTTGCGAAGCATTTAGTGTTGCGAGTGCTATTCGTGCCGTGAGTGGTCCAGGGGCATCGGGTGCGGAGACGTTGAGACCTTCCGCGTAGAAAGTTGCCCGGTCGAATCGACCGTTGATCGTAAATTCGACATGTGCGACCGCGTTGTCAGCGCTTGAGGTGATGACCTCGCGTCCCTCTCCTTTCGCATAACTTGTCTGTTGGCGGCCGATGGGGCGTATGTCGAAGTGGCGAAAATCCCACGGCCGCAATTTCGCTTCGATCGCGTCGCTTTTGCACGCCCACTGCTTTTCGGGTGCTTCTATCGATGGCTGGTCGATTCGCAGACGGATTGAAAATGGAAAACCCGAGGTGACGGTGGCGCCGAGTTCGACGGTGTAACCCTCCGCGCGCCGCGCTACGGCCCAACTCGCGACACCCTCCCTTACGAGACTGGCGGCATGGTACCAAAAGCCGGTATACCCGATGGCGACCGCCGCGAGGACAGCGATGGACAAAAGAAGCCAGCGAGTTCGGCGGGTCACGATCTGCCTTCCTATTCAACGGAGATATTTTCCGGCTTCCTTATAAAGGCTCGGGGTAAGTCCGTCACGCGCCGGCATGAGTGTGGCGAATCGGAAATTCGCCAAACAGTTGGCCCGGGACCGTGAGCGAATTTCGGATTCAAAGCCACATGAGCAATATATTGAATCGAGTGTGGTCTTCGGATTTGAAGTTCCTGAACGTGGTCGCCACCAAAATCCTAGGAACTTCAAATCCGCCACACTAGACTGGCGCCTCTTTCGATTTTGGGAGCCCATGTCGGTCCATTCCAGCTCTCTTCAGACGCCAGGGCCTCGTTTCCCGCATTTCAATATGGCCATGCCGGCAGTCTTCGTCCTGCTGTGGAGCTCGGGCTTCATTTTCGCGAAGCTCGTCCTACCCCATGCCGAGCCATTCACTTTCCTCTCGCTGCGCTTTTCAATTGTCGCCGCGATCCTCGCAACGTTGGCGCTTTTCGTCGGGGCGCCCTGGCCGGGGAGTTGGCGCCAGGCTGGCCACATAGCACTCTCGGGCTTGCTGGTGCAGGGGATTTATCTCGGCGGTGTCTTCGCCGCGATTCATCTCGGAATTTCCGCGGGCGTGTCGGCACTTATCGTCGGCGTCCAGCCGATTCTGACGGCGACCGTCGTCGGACCCTTGCTCGGTGAGGCGGTCCGTCCTCGTCAATGGCTTGGCCTGTTGTTCGGATTCGTGGGCGTCGTACTTGTCGTGGCGCGCGCCCTCCAACTCGACGCCGGCGGTCTTGCGGGCTTCGCCCTTTGCGTGGCCGGGCTCCTTGGCATCACGATCGGCATGGTCTATCAGAAGAAATTCTGCGCCTCTCTCGATCTCAGGACCGGCACCTCGATCCAGTTCACGGCAGCGGCACTCATGATGGCGCTTCTTTCACTCGCCTTCGAGCGTCAACACATCGAATGGACTGGCGATTTCATCGTGGGTCTTCTCTGGCTTTCGCTCGTGCTATCGGTCGGCGCCATCTCGCTACTCTCGATCATGATCCGGCACGCGGCCGCCTCGCGCGTGGCGAGCCTTTTCTATCTCGTCCCGCCGATCACGGCACTCATGGCCTATCTTGTCTTCGGCGAGACGCTGCGCCCGGTCGCCGTTCTCGGCATGGCAATCGCCGCGGCCGGCGTCGCCCTCGTCAATAGCTGAAGGCGGGGAGCGAGAAATGACAAAGGCCGCATCACGTTGGATATTTGGTTACGGATCGCTGATGTGGGACCCCGGCTTCCCCTTCGTCGAAAGAGAAGCGGCCTTGCTCCACGGTTATCACCGTGCCTTCTGCATCTACTCCCATCGCTATCGGGGGACGAGCGACAAGCCCGGCCTTGTCCTCGGGCTCCAGCCGGGCGGGTCCTGCCGCGGGATCGCGTATCGCATCGAAGAGGCGCAGCGGGAGGCGGTATTCGCCTATCTCCACAAGCGGGAGATGGACAACAAAGTCTACGATCAGCGTCTCGTGCCGATCCGGCTCACCGACGGCCGTGAAGTCGACGCCTTCGCCCACATTACCGTTCGCGATCATCCGCAGTACACCGGTCGTCTCTCGATCGAACAGGTGGCCGCTCTCATTTGCCAGGGTTATGGGGAGCGCGGTGCTTGTTCCGACTATCTCGCCAACACCGTGAGCCACCTCGACGAACTCGGCATCAAAGACGGTCCGATGCACGAGCTTCTGCGTTTTGTCGAGACGCGGCGAGGCAAATGACGCCGAATTCCCTCGACACTAGTCCCAAAAATCCGACGCCGAGACCGCGAAATTGATGTTTTGCGAGTAGTTCAAGAGTATCGCGGTCGTGAGACCGATCAAGTTGCCGCGCTCATCGAAGAGGCCGCCGCCGGACGAGCCAGGCGAGATCGGCGCCGAAGTCTGGATGGTGTTGCCGAGGCGCGTCTGACGAAGCCCCGAGATAAGACCTTCGCTCAGCGTCCGCTCGAAGGATTGGGGAGCCCCCACCGCAAAGACCCGTTCGCCCACGGCGAGGCCATCATAGCCGCGGATTCCGCCGATGGGTGTCAAGTTGAGGTCATCGACCTTGATCACGCAGCGGTCGCTCTGAACATCCGCGGCGACCAGCTTTGCGTCGGCGTGGGTCGTGCCTTGCACGATTGCGATGAGGCGGCGGTCCTTCACCACGTGGCAGTTGGTGAGAAGCAAGTGCTCGGTTATCGCCACCGCCGAACCCTGTCCGATGCTCCGCGCCTTCGCGTCGGCAAGCGAATTGGTAACCAGGACGACGTAAACCGAACGCTCGACCTTCTTATAGATTTCGGCCGGTGAAAGCGCTTGGGTATTGAGCTTCTCAGGGCGGCGGCCGAGCAAGGCGGATGGCAAGGGTGGGGTCGCCACGGCTGGCGTTGCGGCCTGCTTGTCGTCGTCGGCTTTGTCGAATATTGCGGCGATGCTTACTTTTGCGAGACCGCCCGCCTCGGACACGGGCGACTCCGCCACCTTGGACGATTCTGACATGGCGCGGACGAGGCAGCCATTGTATTCGGCAAAGCCCGAATTGCGGAAATCGCTGCATTGGTGCTCGATCGCCATATTGGCCTGTGGCGAGAGTGCTGAGCGATCGGGCGAGGGATGCTTCTTGAGTGCCTCGAGCTGGGTGCGCACGCAATCGTCGTAAGCACTCTTGCTTCTGTGGTCCGCCGCCGAACAGACGGTATTGACGATGACGTTTTCGTCATAGGAGAGGGCGGCGCGGTCGAGGGATGCGTCACTCGCGAATGCGCCGCGAGAGAGCGCGCAAAGGGCTGCAATCGCGATGAGTTGCCGTAGCATGACGCCTCCTGCATCAATGGCGGACAGCGCGCGAGTGTGGCAAGGAAAAGTTGCCCAAACGTTAAGAGCTGTGGCGGGGAGCCGCCGACGCGGGCCGCGCAATCTCCGAGGCAACGCTTTCGAGGAACTGCCAGCTGGTGAGGTGGAACCCGGCCGACCTTAGAGTCGGGGAATCCGATTCGCACGGACCTCAGGCACATTTGCTATGTCCGCAGCTCGTGCAGACGTCGCAATCCTCCTGGCGGATGAGCGAGGCTTGGCCGCATTTCGGGCATTGCCGCAAGGCGAGTGCCGGCATTCCGACCACCTTGCGTTCGAGATATTCCTCACGCGCCTCCTTGGGATTCGGCATGAAGCCGATCGCGATCATGTGCCGTTCGATCACTTCGCCGATCGCCGCGAGAAGCGAGGGTACGTATTTGCCGTCCATCCATTGTCCGCCGCGCGGATCGAACACGGCCTTGAGTTCCTCGACGACGAAGGACACATCCCCGCCCCGGCGGAATACCGCGCTGATCATGCGGGTAAGCCCGACCGTCCAGGCGTAGTGCTCCATGTTCTTCGAGTTGATGAAGACCTCGAAGGGGCGGCGGCGGCCGTCCCGCACGATGTCATTGATCGTGATGTAGAGCGCGTGGTCGCTGTCGACCCAGCGGATCTTGTAGGTGCTTCCCGGAAGTGCCTCCGGCCGGTCGAGCGGGCGCGTCATGTAAATGACCCCACCCGCCTCGAACGCATCGGTGTGACGCGCCGCAGGCGCTTCGAGGGGCAGTTTCGTCTGAGGTTCGGGTTCGGCTTCCTTCGCCTTGAGCACCGCACCCGTGATGTCGTTCGGGCGATAGGTCGTGCATCCCTTGCAGCCGCGCTCATAGGCGAGGCTGTAAACGTCCTTGAAGTCCTCGAAGGAGATGTCGACCGGCACGTTGATCGTCTTGGAGATCGAGCTGTCGACATATTGCTGGACGGCCGCTTGCATCACGACGTGATCGCGGGGGCGCAAGGTCTGTGCATCGACGAAATAGTCGGGCAAGGGCGCGCCGTCGCCCTTCACGCGGCGAAAGAGGCGGTATGCGTAATCGGTCACCTCTTCCTCGCGACGCGTGCCGTCGGGCATCAGGACGTTGCGGTTGTATTTGAAGCTGAAGACCGGCTCGAGTCCCGAGGAGACATTGTCCGCGAAAATCGAGATCGTTCCCGTCGGCGCAATCGAGGTGAGAAGCGCATTGCGGATTCCCTTTTCGGCGATCGCCTCCCGCACGTCCGCACCTAGGCCGCGCACATGCTCCCCCTCGAGATATTTCTCCCGGTCGAAGAGGGGGAAGCTGCCTTTTTCCGCCGCAAGCTCGGCCGAAGCGAGATAAGCCGTCCGCTCGATACTACTCATCCAGCGCTCTGTCGCGGCCACGGCCTCAGCGCTACCGTAGCGCAGGCGGCACATGATGAGCGCATCGGCGAGACCGGTTACGCCCAATCCCATGCGGCGTTTGGCGAGCGCCTCGTGGCGTTGGGCGGGGAGAGGGAAGTTCGATACGTCGATCGCATCGTCGAGCATGCGCACGGCGGACGGCACGATATTCTCAAGGTGCGCGAGGTCGAGTTCGGCATTCGCTTCGAACGGATTGCGCACGAAGGCCGCAAGATTGATCGAGCCGAGAAGGCAGGCGCCGTAAGGAGGCAGGGGCTGTTCGCCGCAAGGATTCGTCGCGGCGATCTCCTCGCAATAATGAAGGTTGTTCAGGCGATTGATCCGGTCGATGAAAATGACGCCCGGTTCCGCGAAGCCGTAGGTCGAGCGCATGATCTTGTCCCAAAGTGCGCGCGCCGGCAGCGTCTTGAAATGCGTGCCGCCGAACTTGAGTTCCCACGGCAAGTCCTTCTTGACCGCGTCCATGAACGCATCCGTCGCGAGGACCGAGAGGTTGAACATGCGCAGGCGGCCTGCCTCGAGCTTCGCCTCGATGAACGCCTCGATGTCCGGATGATCGCAACGCATCGTCGCCATCATGGCGCCGCGGCGGTAGCCCGCACTCATGATCGTGCGGCACATCGCGTCCCACACATCCATGAAGCTCAATGGGCCTGACGCGTCCGCGCCGACACCTTTGACGGGAGCGCCCTTGGGCCGAAGGGTCGAGAAGTCGTAGCCGATGCCGCCGCCCTGCTGCATGGTCAACGCGGCTTCCTTCAGGTGATCGAAAATACCCGCCATGTCGTCGGGGATCGTTCCCATCACGAAACAATTAAAAAGCGTCACGTTGCGGCTCGTCCCGGCACCGGCCACAATGCGGCCGGCCGGCAAGAACTTGAAGCCCTCCATCGCCTCGAAGAAGGCCGTGGCCCAACGCTCCCGGTCTCTTTCGGGCTCGGCAAGGTTGCGGGCAATCCGCAGCCAGGTATCCTCGATGGTCTTGTCCACAGGGGCCCCGTCCAGCCCCTTGAGCCGGTACTTCATGTCCCAGATCTGATGAGAAATCGAAGTAACCTGCGCCATTCGCTACTCCGCGTCGGCCCAATCCCCAGGCCCAGGCGACCAATGATTTCGCCGCTACGCGACGACAGTCATAACATTTTGAATAACAAGAAATTTAAGCGCACAGCTCGCGCCCACATTCAGTATAGGTTCGGCGATTCAGTGGGTCAATCGGAAATGTTCGCGAAATGTTTCCACAGAAGCTGGTATTCAGGCTCGCAAAATTAAGCCTCTGGCGCTGCCTCACTATCCAATTCGTTCCTCGTTATTGTTGCTTTCAATGCTTGCCGCTCCGTTTTATGCACAAAATTATCCACAGATTAGCCTTGTGTTTTCTACAGCTACTCGTTGATAAAGCAACCCGTCGTACCCCGAATAGGTTCACCGTCCCGGCAGCGCCTAGCGTCGGTTTTTTTTGTTGCGTTAGCTAAACGACATCTCTATAGGGCTGTATATAAGTTCGTAATCACAACCGAGTTCGCGGCTTGAGGGCCTGACTATCGAGCGGTTCAATCCACGTCAGTCCCATCGAAGCCGGCGGAACTTTACCTGATTGGAAAGGGTGGAATCATGAAGCACGCTATTCGTCAACTTGCGTTCGCCGCGATTGTCGCGTGCGTCGGCTTCAGCGCCGTGGCACTATTCGCCTCCCACACGGCGAAGGCCCAATCGACCGCCAGCATCCTGGACTTCGTTGGGCCATAACGCCGCCGGCGCTTGAAAGAGCGAGATCGCTTCGGGTCGACGATCGGCAGAAATATCGGCCGATGCCGTCGGGTCGCGCAAAACCGCATGCGAGGGTCACGCCTGCGATTGCAAGACACGTAAATTGTTTGAGGGCGCTGACAGGGTGGCGCTCGTCTGGAGTGGGCTCGTTCGCGTCCTGCAAATGCCTCAGGCGCCGTCGTGCCTAATTGGCTTGCCGGGCATCGTCGGCCAGGCGCTTGCAGGCACCCTCGATGCGTCCATTGAGTTCGGCGAGAAATGCCTTGCGCTCGAGGCCCGGCGATATCGCTGGCAGAAATTCGACGGTGATCACGCCCGCCTTTTTGAGGAAGCGACGCCGTCCCCAGAAAAATCCCGAATTGAGTGCCACGGGGACGACGGGGAGGTCGAGAAGACCGTAGAGTGCCGCCACACCCGGGTGGTAGGGACGACTTTCGCCTGGCGGAACGCGCGTGCCCTCCGGGAAGATGACGATCGGCCGCCCTGCCCCGGCACCGGCTTTGGCCGCATTAATCATCCGCTTGAGTGCGGCGGCACGACCGCTCCGGTCGACGGCGATCTGCTTGGTTTTCACGAGGTACCAACCGAAAAGCGGGATGAAGATCAGCTCTCGTTTGAGCACGATCATGGGATCGCGGAAAAGGACGGGAAGGAGCAGCGTATCCCATGCGGACTGATGCTTGAGCGCATAAATGGCGCTGCCGCGAGGATTGTTCTCGATACCGCGTACCTGGTGCCTGAGTCCAACGAGGAATCGCAAGAGCACGACCGTCCCTCGCGCCCAGATGCGCCCGCCAAAGACGAGGACATCGCGCGGCAGGAGGAGCGCTGGCAGGGCGAGCACGCACAAACACCCGGTCCAGCCGTAAAAGATCAGATTGAAGAGGAGAGAGCGGAGTGCGGTCATGCGTGCCTTGCAGTCCTATCACGAGTCGGTTTGCTGCGATCCAGGGAGTGCAATTTCAGGAACCGACTCGCGTGCGAGGGCCGCAAGGTACTTATGATATTCGCCGAGAACGAGATAGGCGCTGCCCGGCCATAACCACCAGTCGCTCTTGACCCGCTCCGGGAAAACCGGGTTCGGAATAAGCCTAATCTGCGGCATGGCGCGGCGGAATTCGAGCATGCTCCTCGGCATGTGGTAAGCGGCGGTAACGATCCGCAGGCTGCGGTAGTGCTCGGCGTCCATCCATTTCGCCGTTTCGATTGCGTTCCCCATCGTCGAGTCAGCGGCATAGCCGAGCACGATGCAGCATTCGAGATTGGCCGGTGCGGTGTGTGCGGTGCGCAGGAGTTCCTCGACGTCGACGCCACGATAGACGCCTGAAACGAACAGCTTCCGCGCCTTTCCTAGGGAAAGGAGGGTCAAGCCGGCGTCGAGCCTTTCACTCCCGCCTGTCAACACGACGATCGCGTCCGTGACGGTGTCGGGATCCTCGACCTTGGACGGAATCGTCGTGGTGAACCACGCCAAGCCGCCCGCCCACATTGCCGCGACGGCGGCGAGCGCCAACGCGGATCTGAGCAGCGCCCGCTTCATCCGCGACGCCCATGATCGGGGTGCCGATGGCGAGAGCCGCATATGCCTCACACCATCTGCGCGAGCGTGCGCACGACGGTCGTGCGCGCCGTCAGCATGGCGATTGCCGCCGTCGCGAGCGGAAGAATCGGCAGCACGGCCCATTGCCAAGGAGTCATTGCAAGACTCGGGAGGAGGCCGCCGCCTGCCGCTTTTGTGAGGTACTCGACAACGATAAGCGTGAGCACGGCAACGAGGAATCCGACGATCCCGCCGCGAAGTGCTATGCCGAGCGCATGGGCCTGGAACTGGCGCGCCACATAGGTGTCGGGCGCTCCGATCAAATGCATGACCTCTATGACGTTGCGGTGAATGGCGAGTGCCGTCCGGGTGCCGAATACGGTCGCGATCCCGGCAGCAAGTGCAATGAATGTCAGGATGAGTGCTGCCACAAGCTCGATCGAATGGCCAAAGTCAATCAGTTGGCGAAGCCAACGCTGATGATCGTCAACCGTGGCGCCCGGCACGGCGTCCGCAAGCCGGCCGGCCAGCGCTTGGATATCGAGCTTTGCTGAAGGATCGATTCGAACATCGACGATGGCTGGAAGCGGCAGGTCGCTCGTCCCGGCATCGCCGAGCCACGGCTCCAGCAATTTCGCAATGCGTTCGTCGCTCAGCACCTCCGCGTGGATGACGCCGGACGTGGCGTCGATGATGGCGATCGCAGCCTCGATGCGCGATTTGCGAGCGACTGGATCGGCATTGCCGTCGGGCGCAATTTGCACGGTGAGCGAGCCCGAAAGCCCCCGGCTCCATCGTTCGACGGCACTGTTCGCCAGGAGCGCACCCGCAAGTGCCAAGGTCGCGAGATAGACCATGAGCGCAATGATATATGGGATGAATCGGCTCGATTCGTCTTGTTCGAGCGGCAGGTCCGAGCGGGTGCCGAGCATGCCGAGCAGCACTCCTATGCGACGGTCCGGCGCGCGGACGCCACCCGCGTCAATGCGCCATTCTCGAGATGAAGCTGCGGATGATTGAATCGCTTCACGAGCCCTTCATTGTGACTTGCGATCACTACCGTGGTGCCGAGCCGATTGAGTTCTTCAAAAAGATAGAGAAGCCGCACGCCGAGTTCGTTGTCGACATTGCCGGTAGGCTCATCCGCAAGAAGGAGACTTGGCCGGTTGATCACGGCGCGCGCGATCGCGACCCGCTGCTGTTGCCCGCCTGAGAGCGTGGGTGGGGTCGCGTCGAGATGGTCCGCGAGACCGACCCAGGCAAGGAGTTCCGCGACATGCTTGCGAATCTGCTCGTCTTTTGCACCGGATACCCTCAAGGGCAGGGCTACGTTGTCGAGTGCCGAGAGATGGTCGATCAGACGGAAATCCTGGAACACCACGCCGATTCGTCGGCGGAGTGCCGGCATATCGCGCCGATCTGTCATTGCCATATCGTGCCCGAAGAGACTGATCAACCCGCGTGACGGGCGGTGCGCCAGATACATCAGCTTCAGGAGCGACGATTTCCCGGCACCCGACGGCCCGGTGAGGAAATGAAAGGAGCCTGTCGGCAAAGAGAACGTTATATCGCGCAGAACTTCCGGCCCCATGCCGTAGCGCATGCCGACATTCTCAAAGCGGACGACCGGTTCCCTCTGATCCATTCGCGCGACGCGGAAAAGGCCTAGGCTGAGTCGGGGGCAGAATGGCACGGGTGCCCAGCGACGTAAAGCGCGGCCCGGCTATCGGCGGGCGAGCGGTAGGCTCGGGGCAATCCGTCGCGCAAGCGCCGAGGTGCCGCCAGCGCAAAATGTCCCGGCCCGTCCCAGCCCGACGGCCGGTTGCTTGCCAGGGCCACGGAAGTGGCCCTATAACGGACTGAATCCTGGGGGAAATCCGGGGCCAATGATTCTTACCTGTCCGAGCTGCACGACGCGATACATGGTCGACCCTGCCAATCTGGGTGCTGAGGGTCGTTATGTGCGCTGTGGGAAATGCAGCCACACATGGCGTCAGGCCCCACCGCCGGACGCCCCGCCCCAGATCGATCCCATTCCAATCTCGATCGAGCCGCGCCCGATTCCGCCGGGCTCGAATCTGCCCGCCTTTCGCCCGAAGCCTAAGGAGCCCAGTCACGCATGGGGATGGGCGATTCTCGTCCTTGTCGTCGCCGCCATCGTGGGCGGGGGGATTCTCGCGCGCACCCAGATCGTCTCCGCGTGGCCGCCGGCCGCTCGGATTTACGCGCTTTTTGAGTCCAAGCCGAAAGAGGCCCCCTCGGGCCTCAGCGTGGTCAACGTCGCCTCCCGCCGTTCCGTGGAGAACGGGGTTCAGGTGCTCGTCGTCGAAGGGGAGGTTGCGAACAATTCGCGGGAGGCGGTGGCCGTGCCGCCGCTCATGGGAGTCCTGCGCAACGCGGAACAACGCGACCTGCAACATTGGACCTTCAACGCGTCCGAGCCCAAGCTTTTGCCGGGGGAGGTCGCCAAATTCTCGACCACCCTCCTGAATCCCTCGAGCGAGGCGACGGACGTGACAATCGTCATAACGCCGCCATCCGGGAAGAGCTGACCTTGGCGCGCATCCTGATCGCAGAGGACGATCGCGCAATCCGGGAATTCGTCTCGCGCGCCCTCGAGCACCGCGGGCACAGCGTTCGCGCGGTCGAGGACGGCTTGGCGGCGATCGAGCGGCTCAATGCGGAAGCCTTCGACCTTCTGGTGAGCGATATCGTAATGCCGGGAATGGACGGAATTGCACTTGCTCTCAAGGCCGGGCGCGACTGGCCGCGGATGCGTATTCTCCTCATGACCGGCTTTGCCCACGAACGCCAGCGCGCGCACAACCTCGAAGCACTCGGTCAACGCGTGGTCTCGAAACCCTTCACGCTTCGGGAAATTTGCGGTGCCGTCGAGGCAACGCTTGCGCGGGAAGAAGGTTAGGCCAAAGCCGCTCGACCGGGGACGGGTCTGCCGGATTCCGGAATATAACCGCACGCCTTGAGTGCTTCGATCATATGAGGTGGGGGAGGCGCCTCGGCGACGACGGGCGGTTTCTTTGGGTAGTAGAGGGGTACCGCAATCGCACGTGCGTGGAGGTGGAGTGGAACCGTGGCCACCGATCGTGGGTGCGTTCGATCATTGCCAGGCTTTGCTTCTTCCGAGCCGTATGGGCCGTCACGGCCGTAAACCCGGTCGCCTAGAATCGGGCAACCCAATGCGGCAGCATGAACGCGGATCTGGTGCGTGCGCCCGGTCCGAGGCTTGAACTCGAGCCAGCTCATTCCCGCGCTCGAGCCGAGCAGGCGGTAGTCGGTGATGGCGCGCTGACCGTTCCTGTCGACAGCCATGTGCCAGCCCGATTTGGCCGTGCGCTTCTTGAGGGGCAGCTCGATGCGGCCCTCGCACTCGGGCGGAGCACCTTCGACAATGGCCCAATAGGTCTTCTCCACGTGACCGGTTGCAAAGAGCTTGCCGAGCCGCGCCAAGGCCTTGCGATGGCGCCCGAGCACGAGGCACCCGCTCGTGTCGCGGTCGAGCCTGTGGGCGAGGGCCGGCGGATGCGGCAGGCCGAAGCGCAAGGCATCGAACAGGGTCTCCAGGTTGTCACCACCCCCCGGTCCTGCATGCACCGGCAGACCGGCCGGCTTGTCGACGATCAGCATCAGGCCGTCACGGTAGAGAAGCCGTCTCAGAAGTGCATCGGGGGTCACGACTCGCACCAGCGCTGCCATGCGTCGCGGTAGGCGTTTTCCATCGCGCGTGCGAAGTCCGCCGCGTCGCAAAGGGGGGAAGCCGCCATGCGCGCTCGGAGCGACTCGCGCAGGTCGCGGAGCCGTTGCGAATCTTCAGCAAGCCCAATCGCAATGGCTGCATAGCGCTCCCGTGCGTCGGCGATGAGTTCGTCTAGGCCAAGTGCCGACAGCAAGCTGACACCGACCCGTCCGGCGTGAAGCCGTCCCTCGAGGACCACTGTCGGCACGCCCATCCAGAGCGCTTCGCAGGTCGTCGTGGTTCCGTTATAGGGGAATGGATCGAGTGCGATATCAACCCGCCGATAGTGCGACAAGTGATCCTCGCTCGACGGAGACCACGACGCCATTTCGATGCGCCCGGCGTCGATGCCGTTTGCGGCAAAGAGAGCAAGATACCGCGCCGCCGTTGCCGGATCGCCGGTTTGCTTCGCTTTGAGCAGGAGGCGTGACCCGGGTACGTTGGCGAGAATGGCGCTCCAGAGTTCTGTAACCTCCTTTGTTACCTTAGTCAGATTATTGAATGAGCCGAACGTGATATGCCTGGCCTGAAACGACGGCGGGGAAGTGACAGCCGGTGAATCGGGCGAGGGGCTATAGCAGAGAAAGCATCGCGGCAATCGCAAAAGGGTCTCGCTATGGAAGCGCTCGGTCTCGCCGGGCGGATCGGCGACCGCATCCGTGATGCGGTAGTCGATTGCCTCAAGGCCCGTCGTCGCGGGATAGCCAAGCCAACTCATTTGCACGGGTGCGGGCTTGTGCGCCATGAGCGGCAGCCGATTGCGCGCGGTATGGCCGGCGAGGTCGACAAGGATGTCGATGCGGTCGCTCTCGATCTTTTCGGCTGCCGCCGCGTCGTCCATGCGGTCGATGGCGCGCCAATGATCGACGATCGACTCGAGCCGTGCGGTGAAGCGATCCGGCCATTTGACATTCGAATAACAAAAGACCTCGACCTTCTCCCGGTCATGGGCGGCGAGAAGGGGTTCGAGGAAAAAATATACCGAATGGCCACGAAAGTCCGGGGAGAGGTAGCCGATGCGCAGACGTCGGTCGGGCTCGCGCGCGCGCGCGAAACGCCGCTCGATCCGACCGCGGACGGAACCGTGTGCCGCAGTCCAAGCCTTGTGCTCGGCGATCAGCGTTTCAGGATCGACCTCGCGATAGCAGGACGCCATGAGAAGATTGCTGTGCACCGCCGCGTCCTTGGGATCGATGGTCAATGCGGTGCGCAAAGACGCCACGGCGTCGTCGAGAGCACCCTGGATCATGAGATCGTTGCCGAGATTATTGTGGAAATCGGCGACCGCCGGCTGAAGCGCTATTGCCTTGCGATAGCATAGAATCGCTTCGCCGAAGCGGTCCTTGGCGTCGAGCATCACGCCCACATTGTAATGCGCGATTGCAAGGCCTGCTTCGGCCTCGATGGCGGCTCGGAAGCATTCGATGGCCTTTCCCCACTCACCTTGTGCCTTGAAGACGAGGCCGAGGTTGTTGTGGGCGAGGCCGAATGACGGCTGCAGCGCAATCGCGCGGCGGAAGCTCGCCTCAGCATTCGCATATTGGCGACGGGCGAGGAGGATATTGCCAAAATTGTAATGGGCCGGGGCGTAAGTCGGATCGAGCATGATGGCGCGGCGCAGGCTTTCGATGGCGCGCTCGTTCTTGCCGAGGGTGTGGAGCGCTTCGCCGAGGGTATTGTGGTATTCGGCTCTACGCCCGTCGCGCGCGATCGCCTTCCTGGCAAGCTCGACCGCGTCGGCGGGGCGGCCAGCCTTGTAAGCGAGGATAGCCAGCAGATGAAGGGCGTCCGGCTGATGGGGATCGAGCGCCAGTGTCTGGCGGCAGAGCCGCTCCGCTTCGGCAAAGCGACCTGCGCGATGATTGTCGAAGGCCGCCACCAGCGTCTGAGCGTAATTCGTCACATTCCTCCGGATACTTCGATTCGAATGACGGTCCGTGGCGGCGCGCCACCGCCGAGCAGGGATCGGATTGGCGCACCAACCGCATCCGGACCATGAGGGTGCGACTGCGGAAATTCAAACAAACTTTGTCCTCCCGTCGGCATTCAAACCCTTTTGGTAGGCGTAAAGCGACGGTTTTGAGCGCGAACGACTTCGTCGACCGACCGGCAAGCGCTTTGCATTTCACATATATTCTAATAATATTCCAACAAGGGGGACAATTGCTGTGCCGAATTTCCAAGTTTCCGGCGGCACTTGCCCGAGCATTATTGAAATCTACACAAGCGGTTTCGCGTGAGCGTCATCGAGACAATCGACATCGAACGTTGGTCCGGCCCTTATGCGGCCGGGGTCGAGCAGCGTGCGGTCGATGCCCTTGAGCGCGGAAAAGTTCTCTTCTTCCCGCACCTCCGATTCTCGGTCGAGGACGGCGAGCGTCCGCTATTTTCGGCGGCGGTGTCGAACGGCAAGGCCAAGAATGTGAGCTACGACCCGCTTACCGGGTCCGTGCAAGGAACAGTTTTGGAAGGCATCGAGCGCGACCGGTTGCGCGCGATGATGGAGCGATTCGGTCGAACCTCGACCGCATTCATGGCCGCACTTTTCCCGAGCTATGGCCCGGCACTCGAGCGGGCGCGCACGAGCTTCCGCCCCGTCGAGGTGTTGGGCCGGCACTACTCGCAGAAAAAGGACGACCGGCTCCTCCACGTCGACGCTTTTCCCTCCCGCCCGACGCGAGGCCAACGCATCCTCCGCCTCTTCAGCAACGTCGATCCAGACGGGAACAGCCGCGTTTGGCAAGTGGGCGAGTCGTTCGAGGATTTCGCGCGGAAATTTCTCCCGAAGGCGAAGCCGCCGATCTTGATTCAGCCATGGCTGCTTGCGGCCGTCGGCATAACGAGCGGTCGGCGCAGCAAATACGACCATCTGATGCTCGAACTTCACGACCGGGGAAAACTCGACGCGGAATACCAGCGGGCGGCACCGCGGGAGGACATTGCGTTTCCGGCGGGCTCGACCTGGCTCTGTTACACCGATCAGGTCCTGCATGCGGCTCTCGGCGGGCAGTTCGCTTTCGAGCAGACCTTTCACGTCGACATCCGCGCCATGGCCGATCCCGCGCGTTCGCCGCTCAAAGTGCTCGAGCGCATGACGGGACAGGCACTCGTCTAAAGCATTCGATCGCCTGCAATCATCCGAAACTGGCGTGAGATTGGCCGGTCGAAGTGCTTGCGGAATGGGCTGCCCCAGGACCCGTGCTGTCGTTATATTCGGCCCGGATTTGCGCTTGCGGTTGACGCCCTGAAGAAAGGCGACGACGATGCGTCGCCAGATTGGAAAGGGATTCCCAGCAATGACACGACAATTAACCGCGGACCAGCTCGCGTTTCTCGGCCGTTTCGACACGCCCACCGTCTGCAACGGGCTTGAAATTGTGATACCGGCGCGTCAGGCGATCGGGTTCACGACCGAGCATCTGCATCCTGCCAACCCGAGCTTGCCGCCAATGGTGGGCTATGCGCGGACCGCGACGATTCGGGCAGTCGAGCCGTCGGCCCGCGATGCCAATGCGATGCGCGAGCAACGCCTCGCCTATTACGCCTATATCGAGGCGGGGCCTCGACCCTCGATCGTCGTGATCCAGGACATCGATCCGCGCCCGGGTTTTGGCGCTTTTTGGGGCGAGGTGCAAACTGCGGTGCATAAGGGGCTTGGCGCTCTCGGCGGCGTAACGAACGGCTCGATCCGCGACATCGATCAGATAGCACCAGGCTTTCAACTTCTTGCCGGGAAGATCGGGCCAAGCCATGCTCATGTCCATCTCGTCGAAGTCGGCGGCGCGGTGAACATCTACGGCATGACTGTGCGCCATGGGGATATCGTCCACGCAGATCGTCACGGTGCGGTGGTCGTTCCCTTCGATGCGGTCGAAAAACTGCCGGCGGCGATCGACATGGTTGCACGGCGCGAAAAGGTCATCCTCGACGCGGCGCGCGCACCCGGCTTTACGTTCGAAAAACTCAAGGCGGCGATGAAAGGGGCCGCGGACATCCATTGAACGGCTGGATTTCTGCCGTGACAATGGACGACCGACGGCGCTTGAGGTGCGCTCGTCACACGGTGGCGGAAAGCTCGGCGAAGCGCCGTTCATGGTGGTCGGCGTTGCCGAACTGAACGTCGATTGCCGCAAGACGCTTGAAGTAATGGCCAACCGCAAGCTCGTCGGTCATGCCCATGCCGCCGTGGAGTTGAACGGCTTCCTGTCCCACGAGTCGCCCGCCGCGCCCGGCTTGCACCTTTGCCGCGGCCGCTGCTTGAGCGCGGTAGTGCCGATCGTGGTCCGCGAGCGCTCGTGCGGCAACGGCAACGGTGGAGCGGGCAAGTTCCTGCGCCATGTACATGTCGACGAGACGATGCTGCAGCACCTGGAAGCTTCCAATCGGGACACCGAACTGCTTGCGGGTCTTGAGATAGTCCCTCGTCACGTCGACGAGGGCTTCCATAGCGCCGACCGCTTCCGCCGAGAGGCCCACGAGCGCTTCGTCGCGCGCGTGCGCGAGGAGTGCCAATCCGCCGTCGAGCTCGCCCAAGATCCCACCCGCCTCGACCGGGACCTTGTCGAGCGTCACTTCTGCGGCCTGAAGCCCGTCGACCGTGCGATAGGGCATCAAACCCATACCTCGCGCATCCTTCGGCACCAGAAAAATCGTAATGCCGTTTTCGTCGGTTATCGCACCTCCGGTACGCGCGGAGACGACGATGTAATCGGCATGCTGGGCGTTCAGTGCGACGGCTTTTCGTCCCGAAAGCGCAAAAATACCGCCGTCCCGCGCCGCACGAGTTTCGACGTGGGCAAGCTCGAAACGCGCTTTTGGCTCCGAGTGGGCGAGGGCGAGTTGCAGCTTGCCCTCGACGAGGGCGGGGAGATGCCCCGCCATCTTGGCGCCGCCGCGGCGCAGGAGGCCGGCACCGAGGACGACGGTGGGAAAGAAGGGCTCCACGACGATATGCCTGCCGATGCCCTCCATGAGGATCGAGATCTCGACATCGCCGCCGCCAAGTCCCCCAACGGATTCGGACGTGCCGATACCGAGCCAGCCGAGCTCCGCGAATTGCGCCCATATGTCCCGGCTGAAGCCATCTTCGCTCGCCGCGATCTTCCGACGCTTCTCGAACGAATATTCCTTTGCGAAAAAGCGCGCGACGCTTTCAGCCAGCAGCCGTTGTTCCTCGGTCAGCGTCAGGTCCATGGGGATGTCCCTTAGAAGCCGAGCATGTGCTTGGCGATGATGTTGCGCTGGATCTCGTTCGATCCGCCAT
This sequence comes from Alphaproteobacteria bacterium, assembly GCA_035625915.1. NCBI lineage: Bacteria > Pseudomonadati > Pseudomonadota > Alphaproteobacteria > Alphaproteobacteria bacterium. The sequence continues at coordinate 23,124 of DASPOR010000027.1, forward strand.
AGATCGAAACCTTGCGCCAGTTGAAGTATGTCGAGGCGAGTGCCGGTGCATATTCGGGGCCGATCGCTTCGCCGTTCCAGCCCGGCTCGAACCACTCGGGTTGATAGGGGAGCGCATAGACTCCGACCGCCTCGGCCAATAGCTCGGTCATGGCCTGTTGGACGAGGGAGCCTTTGATCTTCAGGATCGAAGACTCGGGACCCGGTGGCTTGCCCGACGACATGCGGAATACAGTCGCTTCGAGGGCGAGAAGATCGATTTCCGCGGCGGCAATCTTGGCCTTGAAGACCGGATCGTCGATAAGCGGTCGGCCCTGCGCCTGCTCGTCGCTCGCAATCCTCTTGAGCTGCCGAAGGAGCCGCGTCGAGAGGCCGACCCGTGCGATATTGGTGCGCTCATGGCCGAGCAAGTACTTCGCATAGGTCCAGCCCTTCCCTTCCTGCCCGATCAGATTCGCTTTTGGCACTCGGACATTGTCGAAGAAAACCGTGTTGACCTCAGCACCGCCGTCGAGTGTGACGATTGGCGTCACGGTCACGCCGGGGCTGTGCATATCCAGGAGGAGGAAGGAAATCCCTTCCTGTTTCTTGCCTTCGCTTCCCGTCCGGACGAGGCAGAACATCATGTCGGCGAATTGCGCGTAGGTCGTCCACGTCTTGGAGCCGTTCACGACGTAATGGTCGCCGTCGGGTACTGCGCGCGTCTTGAGCCCCGCGAGATCGGAGCCCGCCTCTGGTTCCGAATAGCCCTGGCACCACCAATCCTCGCTTGCGAGGATGCGCGGAAGGTATTTCCTCTTTTGCGCATCGTTCCCGAACGCGATGATCACGGGGCCGACCATGGTGACGCCGAATGCGATGATCGGGGGTGCCGGCACCGCGCCAAGCTCGGTTTCGAAGATCGCGCGCCGAAGCGGGCTCCAGCCCGTGCCGCCGTGCTCGACCGGCCAGCCCGAAGCGAACCACCCCTTACGGTGGAGAATCCGCTGCCAGCGAACATGGTCGTCCTTGCCGATGTGCTTTCCGGCTTCGACCTTGGCGCGGATGTCGGCCGGCAAGTTCGTCTCGAGGAAGTCCCGAACCTCCTCGCGAAACGCCGAATGGGCCGTATCGAGCTTGATCCTCATGCGCCCTCCAATCGTTCGGTCCGCTTGCTGCCATGTCGCTTCGGAACCGGAGGTTCCTCTGTTATCCTGTCGCCGAAAGTGCTGGGCCTATTGCTCGCCTCCGCACCGGTCGTGGCCAGCCTCAATCCCACATCAAGGAGCCGAACCCACCCCGTGAACAAAAACCTCTTCGATCTTACCGGCAAGGTCGCCGTGATCACCGGCTCGACACGGGGTATCGGCAAGGCGATCGCGGAAGCGATGGCGGATCACGGCGCCAAGGTCGTGATCTCGAGCCGCAAGGCGGGCGCATGCGAAGAGGTGGCGGCCACCATCCGAGGTGCGGGTGCCAAGGCCATCGCAATCCCCTGCAATATCTCGCGCCGTGAGGAACTCGACGCCCTCGTCTCCGGCGCGATCCGGCATTGGGGCAAAATCGATATCCTCGTCTGCAATGCCGCGGTCAATCCCTATTACGGCCCGATGTCCGGCGTCGCTGAGGATGCCTACGACAAGATCATGGATACCAACGTGAAGAGCAATCTCTGGCTTTGCAACAAGGTACTGCCGGGCATGGCGGCACGGAAGGACGGCGTCGTGATCATCGTATCCTCGATTGGCGGCCTCAAAGGTCACGCCAAGCTCGGTGTCTATGGCCTTTCCAAGGCGGCAGACTTCCAGCTTGCCCGCAATCTCGCGGTCGAATGGGGTCGCGACAATATCCGAGCGAACTGCATTGCCCCCGGCATCATCCGCACCGATTTCGCGCGCGCTCTGTGGGAGGATCCTCGAGTGTACGCGCAGGCCGTATCGACCTATCCGCTCGGCCGCATCGGCGAGCCCGACGAAGTCGCCGGCGCGGCCGTCATGCTCGCGAGCCGGGCGGGGAGCTTCATCACGGGCCAGGCGATCGTCATCGATGGCGGTTCGACGATCGCGGCAGGCTCCTATAGCTGAGTGGCGCTCGTCGCAGGTGCTGGATTTCAGCGTTCGCGTCATACGAATTTACGGCCTTAGACGTCGTCGGCGCGGGCGATGAGCGCGCACGCCTTCTCGGCGAGCGTCCTCACGCGTTCGCCAAACGCCGCAAAGCGCGCGTCGCTCGTCTGACCGCGCAGATAGCGGATATAAATCTGTTGGATGACGCCGGTCAGCTTGAAGACGCCAAATACGTGGTACCAGCGAATGTCATCGAGCACCAAACCCGTCCGGGCCGCATAGCGTTCGACGGCTTCCGCCCGGGTCGGGAAGCCCGCATTCCAGGTCGGCATGAAAGCGGCGTTCCGCCACCCCAGGCTGTCGCGCGCCTCGGACCAGTAGTTGAGCATATAGCCGAGGTCCATAAGCGGATCGCCCCGCGTGCACATGTCCCAATCGAGCACGGCGACGGCGCGGCTCGGATCGTCGGCGCCGACGATCATGTTGTCGAGCTTGAAATCGTTATGGAGGAGGGAGACGCGCTGCGGCTTCGGCACCCGTTTTGCGAGCCAGGCAATCGTCTCGTCGACGGTCGCAAGATCCTTGTCTTTCGCCGCGTTCCAACGCTTGATCCAGCCCTCGAGTTGGCGCTCCACATAACCGTCGGGCCGGCCTAGATCGTCGAGCTTCGCTGCGGCCGGATCGGCGACGTGAAGTCCGGCGAGCGTGTCGACGACCATGTCACCGATCCGGCGCGCGAGCGGCTCATTGCCCTTGAATTCCTCGGGCAAGTCGCTTCGGATCACGATGCCGTGGCGGCGCTCCATGACGTGAAAATCGGCGCCGATGATCGATGCGTCCTCGCAATAGAGATAACTGCGCGGTGCAAGCGGGAAAATGTCGGGCAAGGTCGCGAGCACGCGGTGCTCGCGTTTCATGTCATGGGAGGAAGGTGCGACAGGGCCGAGCGGGGGTCGACGAACGACATATTCCGTATCGCCGAAGCGTGCGAGGTAGGTGAGGTTCGCGTGCCCTCCGCCGAACTGCCGGAGCGCGAACGGCCCGTCCGTTTCGGGCAAATGTGCGCGCAAATAGGGCACCAGCCGCGACGTGTCGATTTCTTCGCCTGCTCGGGCGGCGATGGTGTCGTCGATCTCTGCCTTCATTCTTGGATCCGTCCGCTCGCTCACGCGACTTCGAACAGCCCGGCGGCGCCCATCCCGCCGCCAATGCACATGGTCACGACGCAATGCTTTGCTTTGCGGCGCTTGCCCTCGATGAGGACGTGGCCCACGAGACGCGCGCCCGACATACCATAGGGATGCCCGATGGAAATGGCGCCGCCGTCGACGTTGAGGTTTTCTTGGGGGATGCCGAGCCGGTCGCGGCAGTAGAGGACCTGGACCGCGAACGCCTCGTTCAATTCCCAAAGGTCGATGTCGTCGACTTCGAGGCCGTGGCGCTCGAGGAGGCGCGGTACGGCGAAAACAGGGCCGATGCCCATCTCATCCGGCTCGCATCCCGCGACGGTGAAGCCACGGAAGATGCCAAGCGGGTGCAGCCCACGCTTTTCGGCCTCCTTGCGCTCCATCAGGACGCAGGCGGAAGCACCGTCGGAGAGTTGGCTGGCATTGCCCGCGGTAATGAACTTGCCCTCGCCCATCACCGGCTTCAATTTCGCAAGCCCCGCCAAATTTGTGTCGGGGCGATTTCCTTCGTCCTGAGCAAGAGTGACCTCCTCTTGCCAGGATTCGTTCGTGTCCTTGTTGGTGACGAGTTTTTTCGTCTTGAGCGGCACGATCTCGTCGTCGAAGCGGCCTGCCTGCTGGGCGGCGGCGGTGCGCAGTTGGCTCGAGAGGGCGAATTCATCCTGCCGCTCACGGTTGATGTTATAGCGTTTGGCGACAATGTCCGCGGTCTCGATCATCGAGAGATAAAGCTCGGGCTTGTTCTTCATGATCCATTCGTCGGTGTCCTTGTTCCGCGACGAAGCGGCGGGAATGAGCGAGATCGATTCGAGCCCACCCGCAACCGCGACCGGCACATGCTCCATCACCACGCGTTGTGCGGCGATCGCGATGGTCTGCATCCCGGAGCTGCAGAAGCGGTTGACCGTCATGCCCGAGGTCGTGACCGGAAGGCCCGCGCGGATGGCGGCTTGGCGCGCGATGTTGTATCCTGTCTTTCCCTCGGGGAAACCGCACCCCATCACCACGTCCTCTACCTCGGCGGGATCGACCTTGGCGCGCTCGACGGCGTGCTTGATCACGTGCCCGCCGAGGTTCGCACCGTGGGTGAGGTTGAATGCACCCCGAAAGGCTTTGCCGATCGGCGTTCGGGCCGTCGAGACGATGACTGCTTCACGCATCGGATCCTCCTCGAAATCTTTGGCGCCGCGTGGGCATGCCGTTCGAATTATCCCGCCGGTGAGCGGAGGTCGGCGAACCCTTTACCTTCGCTGGCGAGCCGCTCGAGCAAGGGGGCGGGGCGAAGGATTTCGCCATGCTCCTCGTGCATCCGGCGCATGGCGTCCCGAATGTTGTCGAGCCCGACGAGATCGGCGTGAAACATGGGTCCACCGCGATAGGAAGGAAAGCCGTAGCCGTTGATCCAGATGATGTCGATGTCGCTCGCGCGGAGTGCTATGCCCTCCTCGAGGATCTTGGCCCCTTCGTTGATGAGCGGGTACATGCAGCGCTCGAGAATCTCGCGTGCGTCGATCTTGCGCCGCTCGATCCCCATCTCGGCAGACGTCTTGAGGATCAGCGCCTCGACCATCGGGTCTGGAATCGGGGCACGGCTACCGGGCTCATAACGGTACCAACCGGCGCTCGTTTTCTGGCCGAAGCGGCCCATCTCGGCAAGCTTGTCCGCGACCGCATAGCCGCGATAGTTCTCGGACCCCTCCGCGGCTCGACGCTTGCGAATGCGCCACCCCACGTCGATGCCGGCAAGATCGTTCATCGCGAAGGGACCCATGGGAAAGCCGAACTCGAAGATGACCTTGTCCACTTCCTGGGGCAAAGCACCCTCGAGGATGAGCGCGTTCGCCTGGCGGGTATAGGCGTAAAGCATCCGGTTGCCGACGAAGCCATCGCACACGCCGACCAGAACGCCGATCTTACCGATGGTCTTCGAGAGCGCCATCACGGTGGCAATGACGTCTTTCGATGTCTTCTTTCCCCGCACATTCTCCAACAGACGCATGACGTTCGCCGGGCTGAAGAAATGCGTGCCGATGACGCTCTCCGGGCGCTCGGTCACGGCCGCTATCGCATCGATGTCGAGGGTCGAAGTGTTGGTCGCCAGCACCGCCGCAGGCTTGCATACGGCGTCGAGCTTACGGAAAACTTCCTTCTTGATATCCATCTCCTCGAACACGGCTTCGATCACGATATCCACGCCTTTGAGGTCGTCGTAGTCCGTCGTACCCTTGATGAGTGCAAGACGCTTTTTCATCTCTGTTTCGCTCAAGCGCCCTTTGGCCGCCGTCGCCTCGTAGTTCCTGCGCACGATGCCGAGACCCTTGTCCAGGAGGTCGCGCGAGGATTCGAGCACGGCGACGGGAATGCCTGCATTGGCGAAGTTCATCGCAATGCCGCCGCCCATCGTTCCGCAACCGATGACCGCGGCACTCCCGATGGGCCGGAGCGGCGTTTCCGGCGGCACGTCGGGGATCCGGGCAACTTCGCGTTCGGCGAAAAAAACGTGACGCTGCGCCTTGCTCTGGTCGGAGGCCACGCGTTCGACGAAGAGTGCCCGTTCCTTCTTGAGTCCTTCGGCGAACGGCAGGGTTACTGCCGCCTCGACGCAATCGATGCAGCGCTGGGGTGCCTCGAAATTTCGGAAGCGGCGCGCCGTTTCCTTGCGGTAGTTCGCGAAGATTTCAGGCTTGCCTTTGGCGGCCGCGATCTTGTCGTCCCTCTCGCTTACCTTCTGCGGTGGCCTGGCGCTGGCGGCGAGCCTCTCCGCGTGCGCGATGGCGTCGACGACGACATTCTCCGCGACGGCATCAACGATGCCGAGCTTAAGCGCCTTCTCGGCCGGTATCAGCTCCCCCGTCACGATCATGTCGAGGGCCGGCTCGACACCGATGAGGCGCGGCAAGCGCTGCGTGCCGCCAGCACCGGGGAGTAGGCCGAGCTTCACTTCCGGCAGGCCGATGCGCGCCTTGGGATGCGCCACGCGCCCATGACAGCCAAGGGCAAGTTCCAGCCCGCCGCCTGCCGCAACGCCATTGATCGCCGCGACAAAGGGCCGATCGGCGCTTTCGATTGTCTCGATCACCTGATGAAGCGTTGGCGCCTCCGCCGGACGCGGTTTGCCGAACTCCCGGATATCCGCACCTCCCACGAACATCCGGCCAGCACCTGTGAGCACGAACGCCGCGATGCCGCGGTCCTTGAGCCCCTCGTCGAGGCAGCGCTTGAGGCCCGTTAACGTGGCAACGCCGAGGGCGTTGACCGGGGGGTTATCGAGGGTGATGACGCCGATCGTGCCGTGTCGCTCAAAATGCACTTCTGCCATTGGCGCTCCCTCGCATCTCGAGTTTCGTCCGACCGAATCAGCTCCCGGCGGTCGCACGGCCTCGCTTTCGGCCGGGCCCCTTCACGTCGAGGAGGCGGTCACGGAGCACGCGCTTTGCGATCTTGCCGGTCGCTGTGTGGGGTAACTCCTCGACGAAGATAACTTCGTCGGGCAGCACCCATTTGGCAACCTTTTCCCGCAGAAAATCGATGATCGACTCCTTTGTCACGGACCGCTCGAGCGAGGTCCGCACGAAAAGGACAGGGCGCTCGCCCCAGCGCGGGTCCGGCCTCGCGATCACGGCCGCCTCGAGCACGCCCGGATGGCCTGCAACGGCGTTTTCGAGATCGATCGAACTAATCCACTCCCCGCCGGATTTGATGA
>DASPOR010000028.1 GCA_035625915.1 Alphaproteobacteria bacterium
CCGAGATTGTCGATGTCGTCGATCTCGCCGCGACCGTCCTTCAACCCGACGAGCACTTTGAGGATCGCGATGATGTCTTCCTTGCGCAAGGTGCGGATCGTGTCCTCGGTCTTTTGCTCGAGGCGCGAGTTCATCTTGACGCGGCCCACCGCGGAGAGGTCGTAACGCTCGCCGTCGAAGAACAGACCCTTGAACAGCGCTTCCGCGGTTTCGAGCGTCGGCGGCTCGCCCGGACGCATCACGCGATAGATGTCGATGAGCGCTTCCTCGCGCGTCGAATTCTTGTCGATCGCCAGCGTGTTGCGGATATAGGGTCCGACGTTGATGTGATCGATCGCAAGCGTCGAGATCGCGTTGATGCCATACTGCTCGAGGATTTTGAGCGTATCGGTGGTGATCTCAGCACCTGCGTCGACAAGGACGAGTCCGCTTTTTTCATCGATGACGTCTTCGGCGACGTAACGGCCGAAGAGTTCCTCGGCCGGCACGAGAACGTCCTTGGTGCCGTCCTCGGCGATCTTGCGCCCGAGGCGTGCGGTCATCTTGGCGCCGGCTTCGGCTACAACCTTACCGCTCTTGGCGTCGATCAAGTCAGAGTTGAGCTTGATGCCGCGCATGCGCTGTGGATCGAACGGCATTTGCCAGCCATCCTTCATGCGCTTGAAGGCGACCTTTGCGTAGAAATAGGAAAGAATCTCCTCCGCCGACATGCCGGTGTGCTCGTGCGGCTCGATGCTCTTGCCCTCCGCCTCGCGCTGCTTGCGCAGCTCCGCGGTGGCTCGACTATCGAGGCCCATGAACAGGGTCGTCACGGGGAGCTTCCTGCGCCGGTCAATGCGGACGTAGACAAGATCCTTGGCATCGAACTCGAAATCGAGCCAGGAGCCGCGATAGGGGATGACCCGTGCCGCGAACAGATACTTGCCCGATGAGTGAGTCTTGCCCTTGTCGTGATCGAAGAACACGCCCGGCGAGCGGTGCATTTGCGAGACGATGACGCGCTCGGTGCCGTTGATGATAAAAGTGCCGTTCGTCGTCATGAGCGGCATATCGCCCATATAGACGTCCTGCTCCTTGATGTCCCGGATCGAGCGCGAGCCGGTCTCGTCGTCGACGTCCCAGACGACAAGGCGAAGCGTTACCTTGAGCGGGGCCGCAAACGTCATGCCGCGCTGCTGGCATTCTTCGACGTCGTACTTCGGGTCCTCGAGCTCGTACTTGAGGAACTCGAGCTGGGCGCGTTCCGAAAAGTCCCGGATCGGGAAGACCGAGCGGAAGACCTCCTGCAGGCCAACGCTGGTGCGCTTCTCCGCCGTGCCATCCTTCTGCAAGAACTGATCGTAGGAATTCTTCTGCACCTCGATCAGGTTCGGCATCGGCGCCACTTCGGAAATCCGGCCAAAGCTTTTACGGATCCGCTTGCGTCCCGTGAACGACTTCGCCATCGATCTTCTGCTCCTCACAAAGCCCGCCGTCCCGAAACGGACGGCAATTCCGGTGCCACGAAATCGAGCGCCGGCGACTAGGGGTCGATTACTCGACCCACAACCTCACAGCGCTTGCCGGACGGACGCGAGACGACATCCCGCATCCGTCCGTGCAAGGCTTGCCAAAAAGCACGTTACTTAACCTCGACCTTCGCACCCTGATCCTCGAGGACCTTCTTGAGCTTCGCGGCTTCGTCCTTGGACACGCCTTCCTTGACGGTCTTGGGAGCGCCCTCGACGAGATCCTTCGCTTCCTTGAGGCCAAGGCCGGTGATTGCGCGAACTTCCTTGATGACGTTGATTTTCTTGTCGCCTGCGGCGGCAAGAACGACGGTGAATTCCGTCTTTTCCTCGACGGCGGCCGCGGCACCAGCGCCCGCACCCGCACCACCGACCGCCGCGACCGCAACCGGTGCTGCGGCGGTGACACCCCACTTCTCCTCGAGCTTTTTTGCAAGCTCCGCCGCCTCGATGACGGTGAGCTTCGAAAGCTCCTCAATCAGACTATCGAGATTTGCCATGTTCCATTTCTCCTAAGCTCAAACTTCAGGGTTCCAATGTGTCCTACGCGGCCTCGCCTTTTTGGGCGAACGCCTGCAGCACGCGAGCGAGCTGCGCGGCGGGCGCTTGTACGACACCGGCGATCTTGGTTGCCGGCGCCTTCAAGAGACCGACGATCTTGCCGCGCAGCGCGTCGAGAGACGGCAGCGAGGCAAGGGCCTTCACACCATTCGAATCCAGGACCTGGGCGCCGAGGGCTCCTCCGGTGATGACGAGCTTCTCGTTCAGCTTCGAGAAGTCGACGGCCACCTTCGCGACCGAGACGGGATCGCTCGAAAATGCGATCGCGGTCGGTCCTTTGAACAGCTCTGCTAATCCCTCGTACCTGGTCCCCGACAAGGCACGGCGCGCAAGACGGTTCTTCGCCACTTTGAAGCGGCCTCCCGCCGCCCGAACCTTCCGTCGAAGATCGCCGATCTCGGCGACCGTCAGACCGCTTTGGCGAGTAACGACCACCGCAGCGGCCTCTTGGAAGGCGCGGTTGAGCGAGGCGACCAGATCTTCCTTCTCGGTACGTTGCACCGTCTTCTCCGCTCCTTTGGCCATCGCGGCACGACTTGTTGCCGCCCAGGCCGGTTGCGACTGGACCTCCAGGCTGAGCCCGAAGATCCGGCTCACCCTGCCCCAGAAGTTCAAGCCCGTCGCCCGCGCCCCAACGGATCGCTCCGGTGAGTGCGGGAAGCTGGGTTCGACTCCCGTCTATGCAGGCGGCTTTCACCACCTTTATGCCTAGGGGATTGTGCATCCCATTCGGCACCTGCAGTCTCGGACAGGTCGGGGTCCGGTTGGGCTATCACCCTCCCGGCTCCCTACTCTCCGCGCGAAATTCACTCCCGCGCGGCGAATTCCATCGTATCGCTCACCCAGCAGCCGCGGGACCGCCGAGCGACGCGGCATCGAGCTTCAGGCCCGGTCCCATGGTCGAGCTGAGCGAAACTTTCTTGATGTAGGTGCCCTTGACGCCGGACGGCTTGGCGCGCGCCACCGCATCGTAGAACGCCTTGACGTTTTCGACGATCGCCTGCTCGGTGAAGCTCATCTTGCCCACACCGGCGTGCACCAGCCCCGCCTTTTCCGCGCGGTATTGCACCTGCCCGGCCTTCGCATCGCGCACCGCCTTGGCGACGTCCATCGTCACCGAGCCGAGCTTCGGGTTCGGCATCAGGCCACGCGGCCCGAGCACTTTGCCGAGCTTGCCAACGACGGCCATCATGTCCGGCGTCGCGATCACGCGCTCGAAATCGATTTCGCCCTTCATCACCTTTTCGGCCAAATCGTCAGCACCGACGATATCCGCCCCGGCACCCTTCGCTTCGTTGGCCTTCTCGCCCTTCGCGAACACGGCGACCCGAACGCCCTTTCCGGTACCATGCGGCAGCGAGACGACCCCGCGCACCTGCTGGTCCGCATGGCGCGTATCGACACCGAGGTTCAGGGCAACCTCGATCGTTTCATCGATCTTCTTCGCCGCGAACTCCTTCAAGATCTTCACCGCCTCGTCGACGGGATAAAAGCGTGCGCGATCGATCTTCTCGTACGCATTGTTCAAGCGCTTCCCATGAGCCATGGCCTTACTCCACCACTTCGAGGCCCATCGAGCGGGCGGTGCCGACAAGCATGCGGCTGGCCGCATCCACGTCGTTGGCGTTGAGGTCCTGCATCTTCTTTTCGGCGATCTCGCGGATCTGCTTCATGGTCACTTTGCCGACCGTGCCGCGGCCCGTCGTCGAGCTGCCTTTCTCGATTCCCGCGGCCTTGCGAAGGAAGTAGCTCGCAGGCGGCGACTTGATTTGGAACGTGAAGGAGCGATCCGAGAACACCGTGATGATCACGGGTATCGGCATCTCCGGTTCCATCTTCTGGGTCGTCGCGTTGAACGCCTTGCAGAACTCCATGATGTTGAGACCGCGCTGGCCAAGTGCGGGGCCGATTGGCGGCGAAGGGTTTGCTTTTCCCGCCGGCACCTGCAGCTTGATGTAACCGTCAATCTTCTTTGCCATCTCTATTCCTCAGTTCGCGTTACCGACTGGGTTGCGGTTGCGGCCGTGGCAGGCCTCCCGCGCTCAAACCACGCGGCGCACCATGCGCCGGGTGGAACCTTGCATCCGCTCGCCCGTGGGTTCGCCGACCCTAGGCCTTCTCGACCTGCGCATACTCGAGCTCTACGGGCGTCGAGCGCCCGAAGATCGAAACCGAAACCTTGAGCCGCGCACGATCCTCGTCGATTTCCTCGACCATACCGTTGAAGGACGTGAACGGCCCGTCGACGACCCGGACTTGCTCGCCCACCTCGAAGGTGATCGCAGGCTTGGGCCGCTCGACCCCCTCCTGCATCTGGTGCAGGATGCGCGAGGCCTCGGCCTCCGAAATCGCGATCGGCTTACCCTTGTCGCCGAGAAAGCCGGTGACCTTCGGCGTATTCTTGACGAGATGCCAAGTCTCGTCGGTCATATCCATCTTGAGCAGCACGTAGCCGGGGAAGAATTTGCGCTCGCTTTGCACCTTGGAACCGCGCCGCACTTCGACCACTTCCTCGACGGGGACCATGACCTGCTCGATCCGATCCTCGAGCCCGTTCTGCTTCGCCTGGTCGCGGATCGACTGCGCGACCTTCTTTTCGAAGCCCGAATAGACGTGAAGCACGTACCAGCGCGCCGGCATCGCTCAGCCCCCGATCCCCAACAGGGCGCGCACGCCGTTTGACAGCAACTGATCGACGACGAAGAAGAAGATTGCGGCCAAGAAAACCATAAGGAACACCATCGCCGTCGTCACCATGGTCTCCTTGCGGCTCGGCCAGGTGACTTTCGACACCTCCGTCCGAACCTGCTGGATGAACTCACCTGGACTGACCTTCGTCATTTCTATCGAACCACTCGCTTAGACCCAGATTTTCCGATCGCAATCGCTCAACTGTTGTCCGCTGCACCTTCGCTCAGATTCGCCCCGGACCGCCGGCGCTGGCCGTTGAGCCAACCTGGCAGGAGTGGAGGGACTCGAACCCCCAACCCCCGGTTTTGGAGACCGGTGCTCTAGCCAATTGAGCTACACTCCTAACCTCCGGCTGCAACGTCGTGCATTTTCCCGCGAGTGTCTGCGCAAAACCGGCATCCTCGCTATTGAATGATCTTGGCGACGACGCCGGCGCCGACCGTGCGCCCGCCCTCGCGGATGGCGAAGCGCAGGCCCTCGTCCATCGCGATCGGCGCGATCAGCTCGACCTCCATCGCGATGTTGTCCCCCGGCATCACCATCTCAACCCCGTCCGGAAGCTTCACCGACCCCGTCACGTCCGTGGTCCGGAAGTAAAACTGCGGCCGGTAGTTCGTAAAAAACGGCGTGTGCCGCCCACCCTCCTCCTTGGTCAGGATGTACGCCTCCGCCTTGAACTTCGTGTGCGGCGTGATCGAGCCCGGTGCCGCCAACACCTGACCCCGCTCAACCTCCTCCCGCTTCGTCCCCCGCAGAAGCGCCCCGATGTTGTCCCCCGCCTCGCCCTGGTCCAACAGCTTGCGGAACATCTCAACCCCCGTCACCACCGTCTTCAGCGTCGGCTTCAGGCCCACGATCTCCACTTCCTCCCCAACCTTGATCACGCCCCGCTCAACCCGCCCCGTCACAACCGTCCCCCGCCCCGAGATCGAGAACACGTCCTCGATCGGCATCAAAAACGGCTTGTCCTTCGGTCGCGTCGGCTGCGGGATGTAGCTGTCAACCGCCGCCATCAGCTTCATCAGCGCCTGCTCCCCTAGCTCCGGGTTCCGCTCCTCCATCGCGCACAACGCCGAGCCCCGAACAATCGGGATCTCGTCCCCCGGAAACTCGTACTTCGACAGAAGCTCCCGAACCTCAAGCTCCACAAGCTCGATCAACTCCGGGTCGTCAACCTGATCGACCTTGTTCAAAAAAACCACAATCGCCGGAACCCCCACCTGCCGCGCCAGCAGAATGTGCTCCCGCGTCTGCGGCATCGGTCCGTCCGCCGCCGACACAACCAAGATCGCCCCATCCATCTGCGCCGCACCCGTGATCATGTTCTTCACGTAGTCCGCATGCCCCGGACAATCCACGTGCGCATAGTGCCGGTTCGCCGTCTGGTACTCCACGTGCGCCGTCGCAATCGTGATCCCCCGCGCACGCTCCTCCGGCGCCTTGTCAATCTGGTCGTACGCCATGAACTCAGCACCACCGCTCTTCGCAAGAACCTTCGTAATCGCCGCCGTCAGCGTCGTCTTCCCATGATCAACGTGCCCAATCGTCCCAACGTTGCAATGCGGCTTCGTCCGCTCGAATTTGCTCTTCGACATTT
>DASPOR010000029.1 GCA_035625915.1 Alphaproteobacteria bacterium
AGACGATGGCGATTTGCGCGGATTCGCCGTGGGCTCCGTAGAGCCTGGGGCAATCCGGGATTTCTTCCGATGGGCGCCGATCGGCGCTCATGGCGCTATCGAACTCGTATATCAAGATGGCAGTGTCGTCGCGACTACAGCGTCTGATGAGCGCTCGATCGGTCGGCCGTCCTTGTTTGCCCCGTCGTTGGCGGAGGCCAGAATCGACCGCTCCGATCGCATCTTGCGCGGAGATGTTCTCGGTGACGGGGTCAGACGAATCGTAGCCGTCCATCCGATGGCGAAGTTGCCGTTTTATATCCTCGTCGAACTTACCCAGGCGGACGTGCTCAGGGACTGGACCCACCGGTTCATATTCGATTCCGCCGTGAGCGTGGGTGCCGTTGCGGCGTTTTGCGTGCTGCTGGTGCTCCTCTATCGGCGTATCGTGAGCGAGCAGCGCGCATATCGTGCAGCCCGAATCGCCGAACAGCGCCTCGCCGACGCGGTCGAGAGCATCGGCCAAGGCTTCGCCCTTTGGGACGCCAACGACCGGCTCGTCATCTGCAATAGTCGATATCGCGAGCTTCATCGTCTCGATGAAATCCGGATCGAGCCGGGTGTGCGCTTCGAAAAAGTCCTCGAAGCGACGACGAAGGCGGGTCTCTACAGGATTGCCGGCAGTGCTGAACGGTCAATCGAGGAACGGGCCGAGCGACATCGAAATCCGCGCGGTAGCTTCGAACAACAGCTTGCGGACGGCCGATGGATGCTGGTCATCGAGCGGCGAACCAGCGAGGGCGGCGTTGTTGGTATCCGAACCGACATCACCTCGCTCAAACATAAGGAAGCCGAATTGCGGAAATTGGTCGGCGACCTCGAGGCCGCAAGAGCGCACTCGGAGGCTCAAGCCATCGAGCTCGCGGGACTCGCCGACAAGTATGCTGAAGCGCATCGACGGGCGGAGGAGGCGAACGTGAGCAAGAACATGTTCCTTGCGAGCATGAGCCACGAACTACGCACACCGCTTAACGCCATCCTCGGCTTTTCCGAAATGATGATGCGCGAGACCTTCGGGCCGCTCGGCAGCCCAAAATACAAGGAGTATGCCGCCGACGTTCATCGTAGCGGCCTTCATCTCCTGGAGCTGATCGGAGATGTGCTGGATTTGTCCAAGATCGAGGCTGGAAGGCTCGACCTGACGCCAGAGCGACAGGACGTCCGTAAGCTCGTCGCCGAATGCGTTCGCCTTGTGGACGACCTCGCGGCTGTTAAAGGAGTCGCGGTGTCGGTCGACCTTCCCGACGCTCTTCCCTGCGTGCGCGCCGATCGCCGGGCCGCGAAGCAAATCCTGATCAACCTACTCTCGAATTCCATTAAGTTCACGAATGCCGGAGGATCGATCGAGATCACGGGCATGTCGGATGACGGGTGCGTGAGGATCGCCGTGCGCGATACGGGAATCGGAATCGCGGCAGGGGATATCGAGCGACTGTTCAAACCGTTTGAGCGCGGCCACAACGCGCTCAGGCTCGAAGGGACCGGGCTCGGCCTTGTCATCGCGCGTGCCCTCGCCGAACGAAACGGTGGCGCCGTCGGTCTCGAGAGCAAGGTGGGCGAGGGCACCGTCGTATGGCTCGAACTCCCGGTCGATCCAGAAGGCGAGCCGGTGGCTGACGCGGCATAGCCGAAATTGTCCGGGCGGCCCATGAAAGTTATTTTCGCGGCCGAGCCCCAGGCTCCGGGCCTCACGATGCTGTGCCAAGCTAGTTTTTTATTTTCAAGGAGATACTCGGTACCTCACATCAACCACGCGTTGCGATCAGCGTCGAAGCACGGCATTCGACCCATGCATTCGGCCAGACCGTGGCACGATGGTCACCCGTCAATTCGCCTCCCCGGTAAGCCTTCATTAAGGTGACCGCCGGTACCTTCTTGCTCGGACAAGAAGTCGGCCCGTCGCGGCCAAGTAGGTGGGACGTATCGTGAAAAGCGCATACCTTGAGAGCATCGCGTTGATCGAGCGGCTGCATCGCCGGTTCCTTGACGTGGTTCGGGCGGAACTTGAACGCCTCGGCATTCAGGACATCAATAACGTCCAGGGCCTCATCCTTTTCAATGTCGGGGCCGATGAGTACACGGTCGGCGAGCTTACCCAACGCGGGTATTATCTCGGCACCAATGTAACCTACAATCTCAAGAAGCTCGTCGAGTACGGATATGTTATGCAGGCCCGCTCCGCGCACGATCGCCGTTCGGTCAGGATTCGGCTGACGGAGAAGGGTATTAAGCTACGCCATGCGATCGACGCGGCGTACGACCGTCATGTCGAGGTGCTGGCCGGAAGCGGCAACGGCCCCAAGAATCTTGACGAAATCAACGCGGCGATGCGCGCCCTCGAGCGCTTCTGGACAGAACTTCTCGTCGGCGGCACTCCCCTCGGTCTTCCGCGCGGCGAAAAGGCCGCATAAGGATGCACGTGCCAAGGAATGCGCGCCTCCTTGTGGAGCGCGCGCTCGTTCCTCACTCAGACGATTTCGGTCAATTCTCGAGGACCTCGCTTGGTCCGGAAACGCGCCTCTCCATCGCGGTCCGTAGCTTTCCGAGTGCTTGACGCTCGATCTGCCTAATGCGTTCCTTGGTGACGCCGAACGTCTCGCCGATATCGGCAAGCGTTGTCTTGTCATCGCCAAGAAAGCGGCTTTCGATGACGCGGCGCTCGCGCTCCGAGAGCGTATGCATCGCCTCATTAAGCCATTCGACCTTGACCTTGTGGTCCCGCCGGCTCGCCACGATTGCCTCGGGCGAGGGGCGAACGTCAGCGACGAGGTCCTGGAGTTCGATCGAGTCGTCGTCGCCGATCGTCGTGTTGAGGGACTGATCGGGCCGCGCAAAATGGATGTCGATGCGTTCGACGTCCGAGAGCGGAACGTCCAGCTCTGTCGCGATGCGCAAGCGGTCTTCGTCGGACATGGTGCCGTCCGGACGCACCTGAACCTTGGAGCGCAGGCGCCAAAGATTGAAATAGACGCGACGCTGACTCGGGGTCGTCGCGACCCGCACGATCGACGCGTTGCGCATCATGTAGTTGCGGATCATGCGGACGATCCACCAGGTCGCGTAGGTCGAAAATCGCACGTTGCGCTCGGGATCGAAGCGCAATGCCGCCTCCATGAGGCCGATATTTCCTTCCTGCACGAGGTCGCCGAGCGGTATCGAACTTGAGCGATAGCGCGAGGCAATGCGCACGACCAGGCGTGCGTGGCTCTCGATCAGCTCATTGAGTGCCGTTTCGTCCTTTTCTTCGCGCCAGCGTCGTCCGAGTTCCTGTTCATATTCGCGCTCCAGATACGGCGCTTCCATCGTCGTGGCGATATACCGACGGTCGCTGCGCTCGGTTTCTTTGGCGTTGCCGGTTGCCATAAATCACCCGATCTGCTTGCCCGCCCCTTGAGCTTGGCTTGCGGGCTCAAGTTGACTTTTAATATCGAGTCGATACATTAGCTCTCTCCATGTGAGCACCGCAACAATAATTTCGAGTCGATATTATTTCATGCCGCCTATGCCGGAACGTCATGCCGAGTTGCCAACCGCCGGGCAAATTGCCGAATTGCTCGACCGTCTCGGTCGGGCTACGCACGCGCTCCAATTCGTAAATGGCCTCAATCCGGCCCAGTGGGAAGCCCTTCGGTTCCTCGGCCGAGCGAACCGCTATTCGCGTTCGCCGAGTTCGTTGTCGGACTATTTGGGGACGACGAAGGGTACGACATCGCAAACTCTGCGCGCGCTCGAAAGTAAGGGTCACGTTACGCGCTGTCGCGACTGTCATGACCGGCGCGGCGTGTCGCTCGAACTGACCGAGTCCGGGCGCGCACTTCTCGAGAGCGATCCGATGCGGGAGATAGAACGCGCGGTCGACGGCCTCTCGGGAACTTGCGCCGAATCGCTGGCGAAGGGGGTCAGTCAGGTTCTCGAGCGAATCAGAAGCCGATGCCGACAAGGTGTCTTCGGTGTGTGCGAGCAGTGCAGCCATTTGGTGGCTTCGGGTGAATCAACGACGACACAATGCGGCCTCACCGGCGAGGTGCTGTCCAAAGAGGAAAGCCGCCAATTGTGCGTGAATTTCTCCGATTGTACCGGCCGCGCGAAAAAAGCAGACAGCACCCGCCCCGTCGAGTAAAGCCCCGTCATCATTTAATTCGAACATTTGATCGGTTTGTCTGCGCCACCTTGCCTGGCAAATGGCGAGCGGTTAAGACTCGCCCAATACTAGACCCTTCGGTTAGCGAGATGGCGGCTCACGGATCTCACGGGAAGAATAAGGCCCCCTGGCTCGAACAGCTCCTCGATGGCGACCGGGTTGCGCTGGCGCGGGCGCTGAGTGCGATCGAGAGTGAGGCGGGTGAGGCCGCAAGCGTCCTGCGGACGATTTTTCCGAGACTAGGGCGCGCGCGTGTCGTTGGTGTCACGGGCGCACCGGGTGCTGGCAAGTCGACCCTTGTCAACGCTTATATCGCTGAACTCCGCAAGCGCGGTACGAGCGTCGGAGTCGTCGCGATCGATCCTTCGAGTCCGCATTCGGGCGGCGCCATCCTCGGCGATCGCATTCGCATGACTCAGCACAGTGGCGATCCCGGCGTCTTCGTGCGCTCGCTCGCCTCACGCGGTCATCTTGGTGGCCTTTCGCGCGCGGCGAGCCGCGCCGTCGACGTGATGGATGCGGCCGGGCGCGACGTCGTGATAGTTGAAACCGTGGGTGCTGGGCAGTCGGAAATCGAAATCGCGGAAATCGCCGACACCAAGATCGTCATAACAGCGCCGGGATTGGGCGATGAAGTTCAGGCCCTAAAGGCCGGCATCCTCGAGATCGCCGATATCCTCGTTGTCAACAAGGCCGACTTGCCCGATGCGCGGCGCGCGGCAGCACAATTCGAGGCCATGCTGGATTTCCGCGATTCCGCGAAGTGGCGCCCGACCGTGTTGTGCGTGTCGTCGATCCGAGGGGAGGGCATTGCCGAGCTCGCGGACGCAGTCGTGGCGCATGGGCGCTCGATCGCGCCAGCCGCCGGTATCCGCGCAAACAACGCAGCCCGGCGCGTGCAGCGCCTTCTTTCAGCCATTGCCGCGGAACGGGTGCGCGGGGCACTTCACGCAGCGGAGGACCGGAAACTTGCCGAAGTCTGCGAAGCGGTCCTGAAAGGCGAGATGAGTTTCGAGCAAGGTGCGGAGCGGGCGTTGGAATTGTTTCATCAATTGTTCGCCGTGGCGTCACATTGATATATCAACGCAGTTTCATCCATCCATACCGTGAACGATTTATTAAGGCTGGGAAACCATTCGCGGCGGTCTCATAATCGCCGGAGGCGCTCGCCCCATATGGTATGAGTTCGTGAAGCGAATTCTTGTCTTTCAGCATCATCCGCTCGAGCATCCGGGGACCTTGCGGGAGTTCTTTGCCGAGGACGCCGTGCGCGCCGACGTGGTGCGCCTCGATGCCGGAGAGGCGATACCTTTGCTCCAAGGCTATGACGGTCTTCTTGTTATGGGTGGGCCCCAGGATGTCTGGCAAGAGGATCGCTATCCATGGCTGCGTGGGGAGAAGGCGGCGATTCGTGAGGCGGCCGGCGATCGGTCGATGCCGTATCTCGGCATCTGTCTTGGCCACCAGCTTCTTGCGGATGCATTCGGCGGCAAGGTCGAGCCGATGAAAGGCCGCGCGGAAGTGGGTGTAGGGGAGGTCGAATTGACGCCCGAAGGGATGGCCGACCCGCTTTTGGCGGGATTGGGGCCAAGGATCGGGTGTCTGCAATGGCATGCCGCCGAAGTGACGGCACCTCCGCGCGACGCCGTGGTGCTCGCGGCGAACAGTGCGAGTCCGATCCAGGCGATACGATATGGCGCACGCGCATACGGCCTGCAATTCCATATCGAAGCGACTGAAAAGACCGTGTCCGACTGGGCGGGCATTCCTTCTTACAAGCGGGCACTCGAGCGCGGCCTTGGCGAGGGAGAGTTGGCGGTCTTCGAAGCCAAGGCCCGGAGATGTGTGCCGGGCTTCAAGGCCAATGCGCGCTTTCTTTATGAGAGTTTCAAGGCGTTGATTGCTGCAACCGCGGCTTGAAGCTGATTGACGCCGAAAAATCGTGCGCCCTCGGATAATTGCCGGATCGGCTGGAAATTAATTCCACTATGGACGGAAAAAGGGACCCGCCGTAATGTGGCGCAAAGAAGCACGTCCGCCGAGCGTGTGAAAAATAGCGTGCGGGGAGGGCATGGCATCCGTCGAATTGCGTGGCGTCTATAAGGCTTTTGGCGCAACTGAAGTCATTCACGGCATTACGCTGGCGATTGAAAATGGGGAGTTCGTGGTCCTCGTCGGTCCGTCCGGCTGCGGGAAATCGACGCTCTTGCGCATGATCGCGGGCCTTGAGGAGATCACCGGCGGCGAAGTGTTGATCGGTGGCAGGGTCGTCAACAACGTTCCGCCCAAGAGCAGGGACATCGCGATGGTGTTCCAGAACTATGCGCTCTATCCCCATATGACCGTGTTCAACAACATGGCGTTCAGCCTCAAGCTCGCCAAGGTTGCATCCGTGGAGATTCAAAGCAGGGTCAACAGAGCCGCAGGGATCCTGAGCCTGACACCCTACCTCCAGCGCTATCCACGTCAGCTTTCGGGTGGACAGCGTCA
Source organism: Alphaproteobacteria bacterium (assembly GCA_035625915.1). Classification (NCBI taxonomy): domain Bacteria; kingdom Pseudomonadati; phylum Pseudomonadota; class Alphaproteobacteria; species Alphaproteobacteria bacterium. Next base: position 6,671 of record DASPOR010000029.1, read on the forward strand.
GCGTGTCGCGATGGGGCGAGCGATCGTGCGCAACCCGCAAGTCTTCCTGTTCGACGAGCCGCTCTCCAATCTGGACGCCAAATTGAGGGTCCAGATGCGCTCGGAGATCAAGGAGCTCCATCAGCGCCTGGGCTCGACCTCGATCTACGTGACCCACGATCAGATCGAGGCCATGACCATGGGCGACCGCATTGTCGTGATGCGCGATGGGATCGTGGAGCAGATCGGAACCCCCCTCGAGCTCTACGACACGCCGTCCAATCCCTTTGTCGCGGGCTTCATCGGCTCTCCTGCGATGAATTTCATCGAAGGGGCCTTCAACGGCAATGAGGCCGGCGGCATCGTGTCGGCGGACGGGGTCCATCTTCCGACGACCACGAAGGGCGAAGCAGGGCGCAAAGTGATTTATGGCATTCGGCCCGAACATCTGACGCTTGTGGGGCCGGATCAAGGCTTGGCGGCGGACGTGGTGCTGGTCGAGCCGACCGGGGCGGAAACCCTCATCGTCGTGCAGATTGGCACTTCGCGTGTTCAAGCACTCTTCAAGGAGCGCCATCGCTTCAAACCCGGCGAGCGTATTTGGCTCAAACCGGACATGCCGGCGGTACATGTTTTCGATGCGGGCAGTGGTCAAAGGCTGTGATCGGAACGCCGGGCGGAAGTGGGTGAATTCGAACGCGCGTCTGCAATTTCGAACGGCATCGGCGCGAAAATAAGAGATCGCTCGGTCTCAGAATTTGCCAGGCCGGTGGCCGGGCAAAAGATCAGATTGGGAGGAAGGCAATGTTCAAATTCACACGGCGCGAGGTGGTGAAGATCGGCGCCGGCGCAGCACTTGCCGGCGCCGTCGGTGGATGGGCTGAATCCGCGGCGGCGCAGGAGCTGAAATATACGCCGGAAGCGGGCGCCAAATTGCGTGTACTACGCTGGAAGCAATTCGTCCAGGGCGATATCGAGTCCTTCACAGCGAGCACGAAGAAATTCACCGAGCAAACCGGTGTCGAGGTCCGCCTCGACACTGAAAGCTGGGAGGATGTACGCCCGAAGGCGGCGGTGGCCGCGAATATTGGGGCCGGCCCCGACATCATCATCGGCACCAACGACGATCCCCACAAGTTTCCCGACAAGCTCGTCGATCTCAGCGACCTCGCGGACTACCTCGGCACGAAATATGGCGGCTGGTACGACGTCTGCCGAGACTACGGCATCCACGACAACCGGTGGATCGCGTTGCCTCAGGGCATCAACGGATCTTGCATCAATTATCGGATAAGCCACGTCCAGAAGGCAGGCTTCGAGAAACCACCGGCCGATCTGCCGAATTTTCTCAAACTTTGCCAGAACCTGAAGAAGAACGGCACGCCCGCGGGCTTTGCACTCGGCCATGCAACGGGCGACGCAAACAACTGGACCCATTGGTGCCTGTGGAGCCACGGCGGCAAGGTGGTCGACGAAAAGAGCAATGTCGTGCTCGACTCGCCTGAAACGGTCGCAGCCCTCGAATACGCGAAACAGCTTTACCCGACATTCATCGACGGTACGCTCACCTGGCTCGACCCGAGCAACAACAAGGCATTCCTCGCGGGTGAGTGCAGCCTGACCGGCAACGGGATCTCGATCTACTACGTGGCCAAGACCTCGAGTGACCCCAAGCTTCAGGAGATCGCCAAGGATATGGACCATACCCATTATCCAATCGGGCCCGGCGGCAAGCCCACCGAACAGAACCTGATGCTCCAGGCGTTTGTGTTCAAATACACGAAATATCCGAACGCGGCGAAAGAGTATCTGCGCTTCATGTGGGAAAAGGAGCAGTTCGATCCTTGGATGGTGGCTTCGCTCGGATACATAAGTCAGCCGCTCAAATACTACGAGAACAACCCCGTCTGGACGTCGGATCCAAAGGCGAAGCCGTTCAGCGAGGTCTCGAAGCTCATTCTGCAGAACGGTTACGCCGGCCCGCTCGGCTTCGCATCGGCCGCCGTGATCGGCGATTTCATTGTTGTCGACATGTTTGCCGAGGCAGCCTCGGGCGCGCAATCACCCGAGGATGCGGCAAAACGCGCAGCCGAGCACGCCAAGCGCTACTATCAGGTCTGATGGGTCGCGGGCGAAGCGCCGTTGAGCGCCGCCCGCAGCACTCCCCGGAGCATTCATGGTAGCCGAAAGCCGTACTCTCGCCGCGGAAACGCCCGGCTATCGCTGGCTCGAAAGGCTGGTGCATGGACGCAACCTGCTCGGCCTCATCTTCATGCTGCCGGCGGGAGCGTTATTGCTGATTTTCCTGACCTATCCCCTCGGGCTCGGCATATGGCTCGGCACGACCGACGCCACACTCGGTGAGCCCGGCCATTTCATCGGCATCGGCAACTTCATCTCGCTTGCCCTGGACGACGTCTTCTGGCTCTCGGTCTTCAATACAACGCTCTACACCGTGGTCGCGAGCATCTTCAAGTTCGCCCTCGGGCTTTGGCTGGCATTGCTCCTCAACGAGCATTTGCCCTTCAAGGCGTTCATCCGCGCGATCGTCCTCCTGCCGTTCATCGTACCGACGGTTCTCTCAGCGATCGCCTTCTGGTGGATCTACGACAGCCAGTTCTCGATCATCTCGTGGATGCTGATGCGGCTCGGCCTGATCACCCACTACATCGATTTTCTCGGCAGCCCGTGGGCGGCAAGGGCGTCGGTGATCGTGGCCAATATCTGGCGCGGCGTGCCATTCGTCGCGATCAGCCTGTTGGCCGGCCTGCAGACAATCCCGCCGTCGCTCTACGAGGCCGCGACACTCGACGGTGCCAGTCCCTGGCAGCGTTTCTGGCACATCACGCTGCCGATGCTGACGCCGATCATCGCGGTTGTCATGACTTTTTCGGTCCTGTTCACCTTCACGGACTTTCAGCTTATCTACACGCTCACGCGCGGCGGACCGATCAACGCCACGCACTTGATGGCGACACTTTCATTCCAGCGAGCGATCACGGGCGGTCACATGGGTGAAGGGGCGGCGATCTCGGTCGCGATGATCCCGTTCCTCCTAGTCGCAATACTGTTCAGCTATTTCGGGCTGCAACGCCGCCGCTGGCAGCACGGCGGAAGGGACTAGCGTAATGGCGCAATCGCTCCGGCATGACCCGTCGGGCACGGCTTACCTCGTCTCGCTGCCGAGGAAGGTGGTGACGGTTTACGTCCCGCTTGGGGTCTTCCTGATCGTCCTGCTCTTTCCGTTCTATTGGATGGCGATCACATCCTTCAAGACCAATGAGGAGCTTTACGATTACAAGACCTTCAGCCCGTTCTGGCTGACCCATCCGACGCTGGCCAATTTCCACAAGCTCTTCTTCGAGACCGATTACGGACTCTGGCTCTGGAATACGGTCCTGGTGTCGGTGGCCGCGACGTTCCTATCGCTCTTTGCGAGTGTCTTTGCCGCCTATGCGATCGAGCGGCTGCGTTTCAAGGGTTCGCGCTATGTCGGCGTGGGAATCTTTCTCGCCTACCTCGTTCCGCCCTCCATTCTATTCATTCCGCTCGCCCTCATGGTCTTCCAACTCGGCGTGTTCGATTCCCTTTGGGCGTTGATCCTGACCTATCCGACGATCCTCGTGCCGTTCTGCACGTGGCTCCTCATGGGCTATTTCAAGTCGATCCCGTACGAGCTCGAGGAATGCGCACTGATCGACGGGGCCACGCGATTTCAAATCCTGTTGAAGATCATCCTGCCGCTTGCCGTACCCGGCCTCATTTCGGCGGGAATCTTCGCCTTCACGCTTTCCTGGAACGAATTCATCTATGCGCTCACCTTCATTTCATCATCCGAATACAAAACCGTATCCGTCGGCGTGATCACCGAACTTGTCGAGGGCGACGTCTATCACTGGGGGTCCCTGATGGCGGGAGCGCTCGTGGGCTCGCTACCGGTCGCGATCCTCTATTCGTTCTTTGTCGAGCACTATGTCTCGAGTATGACGGGTGCGGTGAAAGAGTAGGCGTATCTTCAGCGCATTCTGGATGCACGACGACGTATGTAGGCCAAAATGTGCCCTCTTTCCATGCGGAGTTTCCCCGTGCCGCTCCCAAATTTGCGATGCGGGCTTGCGATAACGCATCCATGTGTATAAACTGGACAATCTATACACATTATTCGAAGGTAGCGCCGGTACCCATGCGAACCAACATTGAAATCGACGATGAATTGCTGAGCCGCGCAATGGCGGCGACGGGTTTGGCGACCAAGCGGGCCACCGTGGAAGAGGGACTGCGCCTGTTGGTGCGGGTGAGCGAGCAGGTCGAGGCGTTAACCGATATCAAAGGTCTGGGTTGGGAGGGTGATCTGAATAAGATGCGTCGGGGTCGCCGACCCGGTCGAATATGATCCTTGTCGATAGCTCGGTCTGGATCGCGCATCTGCGCGGTCAAACCACACTTGCGACCGTGAAGTTGGAAGCTGTTGCGGCACGCGAACCTCTGCTGATCGGGGATCTTATCTTACTGGAGGTCCTCCAGGGCGCCCGCGACGATGCCCAGGCCGCGCGCGTCGAGCGCAAATTGCGCCAGTATGCGATCGTGCGCCTTTTGGACGATGATTTGGCGTCCCGGGCTGCCCGCAACTATCGCAGACTGCGAAACCTCGGCATCACGGTCCGCAAGACCGCCGACATCATCATCGCCACTTTCTGCATCGAGCGTCGCCATGCTTTACTGCACGATGATCGCGACTTCGCGCCGATGGTCGAGCATCTCGGCCTCGAGGTGGCGTAACGTCTTCGCCTCGCTCGTGTGCCTGCATACCGCCTCACACGACACCGGTCCGATGCCCGCCGGTGCGCCGAGGGCAAATGCGCCGCGCCAGCACTGGCGCCGTCTTATCCCGTAAAGGCCTGGATTCCCGTCTGCGCGCGGCCGAGGATCAGTGCGTGGATGTCGTGCGTTCCTTCGTATGTGTTCACCGCCTCGAGGTTCATGACGTGGCGGATGACGTGATACTCGTCGGCGACACCGTTGCCGCCATGCATATCGCGTGCGATGCGCGCAACCTCGAGCGCCTTGCCGCAGTTGTTGCGCTTGATCAGTGAGACCGCTTCCGGCGCCGCCTTGTGCTCGTCGACCATGCGTCCAACTCGAAGGGCGGCTTGAAGACCGAGCGAGATTTCCGTCTGCATGTCCGCGAGTTTCTTCTGAATGAGCTGATTGGCGGCAAGCGGCCGGCCGAACTGCTTGCGTTCGAGAACGTAGTTGCGCGCGGCGTGCCAACAAAACTCCGCCGCCCCCATCGCACCCCACGCAATGCCGTAGCGTGCGTTATTGAGACAGCCAAACGGTCCCGCGAGTCCCTTCGCGTTTGGCAGCAGATTCTCCTCGGGGACGAGCACGCCGTCCATGACGATCTCGCCGGTGATCGACGCACGGAGGCTGAATTTACCTTCGATCTTGGGGGTGGTGAGGCCCTTCATGTCGCGTTCGAGGATGAACCCGCGGATCACGTCACTATCGTCCTTGGCCCACACCACGAAGACGTCGGCGATGGGCGAATTCGTAATCCACATCTTGGCGCCGGTAAGCTTGTAGCCGGCGGCGACCTTCCGCGCCCGTGTCTTCATCCCTCCGGGGTCGGAGCCATGATCGGGCTCTGTCAGGCCGAATGCCCCGACCCATTCGCCCGCGGCCATCTTGGGCAAGAACTTCTTGCGCTGCGCCTCGCTGCCATAGGCGTGGATCGGGTACATGACCAGGGAGGATTGCACGCTCATGCAAGAGCGGTAACCGCTATCGACTCGTTCTACCTCGCGGGCGATCAGGCCGTAGCAGACATAGCTCACGCCGGCGCAGCCATACCCTTTGATCGTCGAGCCGAGCAGGCCAAGCTCCCCCAGCTCAGGAAAAATCTCTCGATCGAAGCGCTCGTGACGGTTCGCCTCGAGCACGCGCGGCATCAGCTTTTCCTGGCAATAGCTGCGTGCGGTGTCACGCACCATCCGCTCGTCCTCGCTCAGCTGGTCTTCGATCAGGAAGGGATCGTCCCACTGAAATTTGGCCCAGGATTTCGAGGCGGGTTTTTCCGCGGCAGCGAGTTCTGCTGGTGACATGGCGATCTCTCTTCCCAAGTGGCGAGTGGCGGTCTTGCGCCCGAGCCGAGATATATTCCTCGTCAACCCCTCTGTCACGCCGCATCGGCGCGATGGGGCATTCCGGCCTTCACGGGTGTCTTCCGCCGTGCAATCGGCGACCGGTCTCTTTTCACGTCGAGGGTTGCGAATTCCGCCGGTGCGGTGATTTCGAGCATTTCAAGGTCGCGCGACCCGCGCGTCAGTTCATGATGAATTTCCGCCGGCATATGCACGCAGTCGCCGGCACGGAGCACGAATTCTCCCTGGCCGTCATACCAGAACGCGACTTCGCCCTTCAGCACGTAAATGATCTGAAGTCTGAGCTTGTGCTTGTGGGCCCCTGTGCCCTCTTTGCAAGCGCGCACCGCCCGAACAACGTGGGCGCCGACACGACCGCGCGTAGCGTGCTTGATGCCGAGATCGCGGTAGCGGAAGAATGGCCTCAAGCCTTCGCCTCGATAGGTCGCATCCGCGGCGCGGCTTAAACTGAACCGCCCGACCTTTTTCTTAGCTAGCCGGCTTTTGCGGGCTTTGCTTTGCGATTTTGCCGCCATATCCGACCCTCCTGTCGATGGGAAGGAACAGTCTATCGCGCCTTCGGCACCCTGGCGATAACGGGTGAAAGGCGCCAAAAAGACGAATGGCGTGCGCGTTGGGCTATCGCCGGTGTGTGGCGCCAAAAATCATCGCGCGGGTCTAACATTATATTTGCGTTACTTGAGTATAAGGTTGCCGTGGCCCCGTGTATGAAAATTTTGTTGCGCCTTCCCACGTCGCTGAGATAGGGTCGCCGCCGCTGCGAATTGAAAGAATATGTCGAGCGCAGACCGCGCAAGCGACAAAGAGCAAAAAAGATTAATGGCTGGCGTTCTGGGAGTGTCGTGAGGCAGGTGAGCCGGTTGCTTTTGAACTTGCGTTCCTCGAGATTCGCGCCATAGCCTAGTCTCACGCGCATTTTGCGTGCGGCGGCAACGAACGTGTAGGGCAGTGCTGGGCCAACCAGCCGTCCGATGAGGGCAGGTCAGGGAATAAAGGCTTCATGGAGTATTTCCTCCAACAGCTCATCAACGGCGTAACGCTCGGCTCCATCTTCGGTCTGATCGCTATTGGCTACACCATGGTCTACGGAATCTTGGGCATGGTGAACTTCGCCCATGGCGACATCTTCATGATCGGCGGATTCATATCGGTCATCACATTCCTCGTGCTTGGCCTGTTGGGCGTGACATGGGTGCCGTTTGCGCTCGTGTGCATGCTGCTGATGGCGATGATGTTCACCTCGATCTACGGCTGGGCTGTCGAGCGCATCGGTTACCGCGCCTTGCGCAATTCCAATCGACTGGCGCCGCTGATTTCCGCAATTGGCATGTCGATTTTCCTCGAGAACTACGTCCAACTTCTCCAGGGTGCCCGCAATAAGGCGATCACGCCGATGCTCCAAGGTGGGGTCGAGCTGATGACGAGCGATTCGGGCTTCACGGTCCATCTCGGCTATATGCAGATCGTCATCGTCGTCGTCACCGCGGCGCTCATGGCCGGATTTGCACTCATGATCGCGCAGACCTCGTTGGGTCGCCAGCAGCGCGCCTGCGAGCAGGACATGCGAATGGCGCGCCTTCTCGGCGTGGATGTCGACCGCACGATCTCGCTCACCTTCGTAATGGGTGCGGCCCTCGCCGCGGTCGCTGGCATGGTCTGGCTGCTTTATTACGGAATCATCGATTTCTACGTGGGTTTTCTCGCCGGCATCAAAGCGTTCACCGCGGCTGTGCTCGGCGGCGTGGGATCGCTGCCGGGGGCAATGCTAGGCGGATTGCTCATCGGCCTGATCGAGGTCTTTTGGGCGGCATATTTCAGCACGGCGTACAAGGACGTTGCGACCTTCGGAATTCTCGTGTGCGTGCTGATCTTCCGGCCAACCGGGCTCCTCGGCCAGCCCGACATCGAGAAGGTCTGATCGTGGCCACCCAGGCGACCCAGGACATGGCGATGCCGATGCCCAAGCGCCTGGAACGTCCGATGGCGGATATACTCAAGGACGCGGCTATTACGGGGTTCATCGCCTTTGCGCTGGCATTGCCCCTTGTCGGTTTTCAGACCGTCGACCAGGCGAGTGCGATCGTCCTACAGACCCGGTTCCCGCAACTCTTCTACGCGGTCGCCTTGATCTTCACGGGTCGGTTGCTCCTGTTATTTTGCAACGCGGGCCTTGCCCGGCCCATCATGCTTGTGACCGGCGCCTTCAGCGTTCTTTGGCTTGTGAACGCGTTTGCCAACTTCGTAACCGTGAATTGGCAGACCCTTAATTTTCTCACCTTTGCGACGTCGACCGTGGTTGCACTGCGCGCATGGGTCCTGATGCGACGCAGGGCGGCGGCACTGACCGAACGCGGGAAGGACGTGATGGGTGAGCGGATCGCCGTGGCGGTAAATCGCCTCGCGCGCCGGATCGGACCGTTCATCGCGGCTTTCGCGGTGGCACTGCCGTTCATGCCATTTGCCGACCAGCGCACGATGGATATCGGCATAGCCGTCCTGACTTACGTGATGTTGGGCTGGGGCCTCAACGTGGTGGTCGGCCTCGCGGGTCTCCTCGATCTTGGATATGTGGCATTTTACGCGGTCGGTGCGTATTCCTACGCACTTCTCTCGAAGGGCCTCGGGTTCAATTTTTGGGAGGCGTTGCCAATCGCCGGCGGGCTTGCCGCGTCCTTCGGCATCATGTTGGGTTTTCCGGTGCTCCGCCTGCGGGGCGATTATCTCGCGATCGTAACCTTGGGTTTCGGCGAGATGATCCGTTTGGTTCTGCTGAATTGGAGCGCGCTTACGAACGGCGCCAGGGGCATTGGCGACATTCCGCGGCCGAGCTTTTTCGGCATGCCGTTCACCCCCGCACCTCCCCCCGGCATCACCGCCGTTCATCAATTCTTCGGTGTGGATTTCGCGCCCATCCACCGTGTGTACTGGCTTTATTACATCATCCTCTTGCTCGCAGTTCTGACGAACTGGTTCACGCTGCGCATCCGCAGGCTGCCAATCGGCCGCGCCTGGGAGGCGCTCCGCGAGGATGAGATTGCGTGCCGAGCACTCGGCATCAATCCGACGAACACCAAGCTCACAGCATTTGCGATTGGCGCCATGTTCGCGGGCTTTGCGGGCTCCTTCTTCGCGACCCGGCAGGGCTTCATCAGCCCCGAGAGCTTCAATTTTCTCGAATCCGCGATCATCTTGGCGATCGTCGTGCTCGGCGGCATGGGCAGCCAGATCGGTGTCGTGGTAGCGGCGTTCCTTTTGATCGGGGGGCCGGAATATTTCCGCGACCTTCAGGCCTATCGCATGTTGGCGTTTGGCGCCCTTATGGTGGGTATCATGGTTTGGCGGCCGCAGGGTCTCCTCGCGCATCGCGATCCGACCCTTCGCCTCTCCAAGCGCCCAGCACCCGATGGAGTGCCCGGTAGATGACTCCGACGCCGCTGCTGACGGTCGAGCACCTGACGATGCGCTTCGGCGGTTTGCTCGCTGTCGACGACGTGTCGTTCAATGCGATGAACCAGCAGATTACCGCCATCATCGGGCCCAACGGCGCAGGCAAGACCACGGTGTTCAACTGCCTCACTGGTTTCTATAAGCCAACGGTCGGCCGCCTCCTTCTTACGGCCGCGGACGGCAAAGCCCACCTGCTGGAACGCATGGACGGATTTCGTATCGCGCAGCACGCGCACGTGGCGCGCACGTTTCAGAACATTCGTCTCTTCCCGCGCATGTCGGTGCTCGAAAACCTGCTGGTTGCCCAGCACAACAAGCTCATGCGCGCGTCCGGTTATACGGCCCTCGGCCTCTTTGGCGTGCCCACTTACAAGCATGCTGAGGCCCACGCCGTCGACCTTGCGCGCTATTGGCTTGAGAGGATTGGCATCGTCAATCGTGCGGACGACAACGCCGGCACGCTGCCCTATGGCGACCAGCGACGGTTGGAAATTGCCCGCGCCATGTGCACCGAGCCGGTGCTGCTTTGCCTTGATGAGCCCGCGGCGGGCCTTAACAACCGTGAATCGGCAGAACTCAACGAGCTGCTTTTGTACATCCGCGATCACCATCGGATCGGAGTCCTGCTGATCGAGCACGATATGACCGTGGTGATGAAGATCTCCGATCATGTCGTCGTTCTCGATCACGGCCGCAGGATATCCGACGGCACACCCGTCGAGGTCCGCAACGACCCGGCCGTGATCCGCGCCTATCTCGGCGAGGAGGAGGACGAGGCACTGCCTGCCGAGGTGGCTCGCGACCTTGGCGTTCCGACCGAACGCGGCGGAGAGCTCCACTGATGCTCACCATTTCGGGCGTCCACACCTATTACGGCCACATCCAGGCCCTCAAAGGCGTTGACCTCGAGGTCAAGGAAGGTGAAATCGTCACCCTTATCGGCTCGAACGGCGCGGGCAAGTCGACCCTCCTGATGACGATCTGCGGCACGCCGCGCGCGCGCTCGGGCAAGGTGATTTTCGAGGGGCGCGACATCACGGCAGTGCCGACGCACTTGATCATGCGCAGCGGTATTGCCCAGTCGCCCGAGGGCCGGCGCATCTTCCCGCGTATGACCGTCCTTGAAAACCTTCAGATGGGGGCTCTGGTCAGCAATCCCGAATATTTCGCTGAGGACTTGGAGCGGGTTTTCACGGTTTTTCCGATCCTGAAGGAGCGGCAGGAGCAGCGCGGTGGAACGCTCTCGGGTGGCGAGCAGCAGATGCTCGCGATCGGGCGTGCGCTCATGAGCCGGCCCCGACTTCTACTACTCGACGAGCCGTCCCTCGGCCTTGCGCCGTTAATCGTCCGCCAAATCTTCCAGACCATCCGCGATATCAATCGCGCGACACGGACGACGATTCTCCTCGTCGAACAAAACGCGTACCACGCCTTGCGCCTCGCCGATCGCGGATACGTCCTTGCGAACGGGGAGATCCTGATGACCGGGACGGGTGCTGAGCTCTTGGCCAACAAACAGGTGCGGGCCGCTTATCTGGAAGGCGGACATTAGGTGCCGGGGAGCGTGGGATGGCGACGGATTTGATCGGCAGCAGCACCTGGGCGGAGTTCATCTTCGGCACGGTGATCCTGTTCGGATGGGCCGCCTACATGGCCGCCCAGGCCCTCGCACGAACGTGGCGCCCGTGGTCGCGCTGCTTCTATTATGGGTTGCTTCTCGCCGTTGCCAGCCGGCTCTTCGACTACCTGCTCTTCGAGGGCCCGCTCCTGTCGGTGCTCGGCTTTATCGTCAACTTTCTGTACATATTCGCCGTCATGTTGATCGCGCATCGTTGGACGCTGAGCCGCATGATGGTCAGCCAGTATCCGTGGCTTTACGAAGCGGCCGGTCCGATGGGCTGGCGAGAGAAGCAGCGCGAGTAGCTTAGGAGCACATCCAGAATCCAGGACCGCGAATTAATTTGCCAGCTACCGGCACCTGTGGAATCTATATCGAAGTGCTGATAGCTGGTTATGCCGGGAAGTCCTCGGCGTCACTGTGGCACGTCACACGAAAAGGGAGAGCTTAATGCACAAAATGACAAATATGTTGGTGGCTGCGGCTGCCTTTGCCGTGCTGTGCACGGCAGCGGCGCGGGCCGACGAGCTTGTCGTCGCGACCGCCGGTCCAATGACCGGCAACGATGCCGCGTTTGGCGAGCAAATGAAGCGCGGCGCCGAGATGGCGGTCAAGGACATCAACGCCGCGGGCGGCGTGATGGGCAAAATGTTGAAGCTTGAGGTCGGCGACGATCAGTGCGATCCGAAGCAGGCCGTTCCGGTCGCCAACTCGTTCGTGGAAAAGCACGTGGTCTTTGTGGCAGGCCACTATTGTTCCGGCAACTCGATTCCAGCATCAGCAGTCTATGTCGAGAACAATATCCTTCAGATCACGCCGGCGTCGACGAACCCGGCCCTGACGGAAGGTGCGGCGCAGAAGGGATGGAAGACCGTGTTCCGTGTTTGCGGTCGTGACGACCAGCAGGGCGTGGTCGCCGGCAAGTTCCTTGCGGACAAGTACAAGGGCAAGAAAATCGCCATTCTCCACGACAAATCGCCATATGGCCAAGGCATCGCCGACGAGACGAAGAAGAACATGAATGCTGCGGGCGTGCAGGAAGCGCTCTACGACTCGTTCCAGAAGGGCGACAAGGATTTCACCGCGCTCGTCAGCAAAATGAAGCAGATGGGCATCGACGTGGTCTATGTCGGCAGCTACCACACCGAGACGGGTCTCCTGATCAAGCAGGCGGCAGATCAAGGGTGGAAGCCGCAATTCGTGTCCGAGGACGCCCTGGTCACCGATGAGTTCTGGAAGATCGCCGGGCCCGCCGGCGAGGGCCTGATCATGACGTTCCCGCCGGACCCCCGCGACAATCCGGCGGCGAAGGCCGTGGTGGCCGAGTTCAAGGCCACAAGCTACGACCCCGAAGGCTACACCCTCTATACCTACGCCGCATTCCAGGTGTGGTCCCAGGCGGTGAAGAATGCCGGCACGACCGATCCGCAGAAGCTTGCGGTCGAGCTGCGCAAGGGCTCGTTCAACACCGTTTTGGGAACGATCCAGTACGACGACAAGGGGGACATCAAGAACTCCGAGTACGTCTGGTACAAGTGGCATGATGGCAAGTACGCCGAGACTAAACTTTAATAGCTAGGTCTCGCACCGAAATGTCGGCCCGGCGGGCAACTGCCGGGCCGATTTGTTTCCTCTCAATGCGACGGAAAGATGTGCGGAAGAAATCGGGCGTCGCGTGGCGAATCTCGGATTCGCCACACTAGCGTGATCGGCGGCGGCCTTCTGTGGAGGGTTTGCGGCCGAGCCCGATCTTCTTCGCAAAGGCCGAGCGCTGGGCGGCGTAATTGGGTGCTACCATGGGATATTCCGGGGGAAGGCCCCATTTGGCGCGATATTCGTCGGGGGTCATATCGTAGGTCGTGCGCAGATGGCGTTTGAGCATCTTCAATTTCTTGCCGTCTTCCAGACAGACGATGTATTCGGGTGTGACGGAACGTTTGATCGGTACGACGGGCTTGAGCATTTCGTGTCTGGCCTGGTCGGTTCCGCCGATTAATTGATCCAATGCCCCGTGGACCGAGCGGATTATCTCGGGTAATTGAGACGGAGCGAGGGCATTATTGCTTACATAGGCTGCGACAACCTCGGTCGTCATACGCAGCATGTCACTGCGACCCGCCTTTTCACCGTTGTCTTCCCTCATGGCGCCGATCCTCTTCGCCTCAGAAGGTAATTTACAATCATTCGCATATAAATTTTATCGTGTCAATTCGATACAGTGGCAATACGAGTAATAAATTCTTCCTTCGGTTTGCGTAGAGTTTACTATTTTGATTTATTAGAGTCTCTATACCTAATTTCTCGAAAATTGTACTGAATAGATTTCTAATTATTTGTGAATTGAATTATATCACTGCAACAAGCGCCATATTTTCCGAACAAATCCCGATCAATGTTGTCGACATCGCGCGTTTATCCTAGAATTTCGCGATATTTGTTCGGCCATGACATGTCGATTCCAAGAAATTTCGACCCATGACCGCAATAAATTTCGTAGAGGTTTCCGCGAGAGCTAGTAGCGGACTGGCACCATGTGCCGACATATGGTATTTTCGCAGACGGTTTTTCCCGCTTTCTGTGACCGTCGATGCCCGCGGAATTAATTGCGATCGCCTCAGACCATGCAGGGTTCGCACTCAAGTCGGTGTTGCGCGCCGAGCTTGAGGCGCTGGGCTACAGGGTGCTCGACCTCGGAGCGAATTCATCGGAGAGCGTCGACTATCCCGACTTCGCAGCGGCAATGGCGCGAACAATCGAAAGCAAGCAGGCGCTGCGCGGCGTGCTTATATGCGGCACGGGGATCGGCATGAGTATTGCCGCAAACAGAAGCCGCGCGGTCCGGGCCGCGGTATGCCACGATGTTTCCTCGGCCGGACTGGCGCGCCGCCACAACGACGCGAACGTCTTGGCGCTCGGCGCGCGGCTCATCGGGGAGGAAGTGGCGAAGGACTGCCTGCGTACTTTCTTGTCGACGGCGTTCGATGGCGGTGAGCGTCATGGGAGGCGTGTTTCGAAGTTATCCGGGGCGTGACGCGGTATCGAATTTGCCGAGCACACGTCGGGTGCTCGGCCGTTTTTTGATAAGCGATCCGAAATCCATACTCGAACGAAGGGATTGACCGTGCGATGACGAGACAAGATGGCGCGAGTGCTTCACCGGCTGGCACGCTCGACCGATTTTTCTCGGCTGGCCTCTCCCAAGTCGATCCGGAGGTGGCGCACGCCATTCGGGGTGAACTTGGGCGCCAGCAAAGCCAAATCGAACTCATCGCTTCGGAGAACATCGTCTCGCGCGCCGTTCTCGAGGCGCAAGGCTCCGTGCTCACCAACAAATACGCGGAGGGTTATCCCGGTCGCCGTTATTACGGCGGCTGCGAACATGTGGACATCGTCGAAAGTTTGGCGATCGAGCGCGCCAAAAAACTTTTCGGCTGTGCCTTCGCAAACGTGCAGCCCCATTCGGGTGCGCAGGCCAATACCGCGGTCTTCTTCGCCTTGTTGCAGCCGGGCGACAAATTCATGGGACTTTCGCTCGCGGCGGGCGGACACCTCACGCATGGCGCCCCGCCGAGCGTGTCGGGCAAGTGGTTCGTCCCCGTACCCTACGGGGTGCGGCGGGAAGATTGTCTGATCGATTATGACGAGCTTGCGCGTCTCGCCGAGCAGCATCGTCCGAAACTGATCATCGCGGGCGGATCCGCCTATCCTCGCTTCATCGATTTTGCCCGGTTCAGGACGATTGCCGACAGCGTCGGTGCGTATCTCATGGTCGACATGGCGCACTTCGCCGGGCTCGTCGCAGGCGGGGTGCATCCGAGCCCGTTGCCGCATGCCCACGTCGTCACGACGACCACGCACAAGACGCTGCGCGGTGCGCGTGGCGGAATGATCCTGTCAATGGACGAAAACCTCGGCAAGAAGATCAACTCCGGCATCTTCCCGGGCACGCAAGGCGGGCCGCTCCTGCATGCGATCGCCGGCAAGGCGGTGGCTCTGGGCGAAGCGCTCAAGCCCGAATTCAAGATCTATGCCCGGCACGTCGTGGATAACGCCCATGCGCTGGCTGCGACCCTTGTCCGGCGCGGCTACGACATCGTGACGGGCGGCACCGATACGCACCTCATGCTGGTCGATCTGCGCTCGAAGCGGCTGACCGGTAAGATCGCTGTCGAAAGCCTCGAGCGGGGTGCGATCACGTGCAACAAGAACGGCGTGCCCTTCGACCCCGAAAAACCGACGATCACATCGGGCGTTCGCCTCGGCACGCCCGCCTCGACGACGCGGGGGTTCGGCGTCCCCGAGTTCAACGAGGTGGGCGAGTTGATCGCCGATTTGCTCGACGGCCTTGCCTCGGGATCGAATGATAACAGTGCGGTCGAGCGCAAAGTGCGCGCGCGCGCTGAATCCTTATGCGCGCGGTTTCCGATCTATCCGGATTTTTGATGCAGGCCAAGTCGAAGCGCGGAGCAAGAAACGACAGCAAAACGAGGGGGGGTAGGGCATGCGTTGTCCGTTTTGTGGCCACGAGGACACCCAGGTCAAGGATTCCCGGCCGACCGAAGACAATGCCGCAATTCGCCGCCGACGCTTCTGTCCGGCGTGCGGTTCGCGCTTCACGACGTTCGAGCGCGTGCAGCTCCGCGAACTCATGGTCATCAAGAAGAATGGCCAGCGCGCAACTTTCGACCGGGACAAGCTTGTCCGCTCGATCCAAATTGCTTGTCGAAAACGGCCGGTCGATCCTGAACGCATCGAGCGCATCGTCAATTCGATCGTGCGGCGTCTCGAAAGCTCTGGCGAGAGCGATATCCGCTCGGAGGTGATTGGCGAGATGGTGATGGACGCGCTCCGCGGCCTCGACCCGGTCGCCTACGTGAGGTTCGCTTCGGTCTACCGAAATTTCCGCGAGGCCAAGGATTTCGAGGATTTCGTCGGGCAATTGAGCGACACTGCCGAGTGACAGTAACGAGCGACAGTGCCGATCGACGCTTCATGCAAGCCGCCCTGGGATTGGCCCGCCGCGGGCTCGGTCGCGTGTGGCCAAATCCCGCCGTGGGCTGCATCATCGTCCGCGGGGGTCGTGTCGTCGGGCGAGGTTGGACCCAATCAGGAGGGCGGCCTCATGCCGAAACGGAGGCACTTAGGCGGGCAGGCGAGGCGGCGCGCGGTGCTGTCGCCTACGTGACCCTCGAGCCCTGCAGCCATCGTGGCGTCACCCCACCTTGTGCCGATGCCTTGATCCGCGCAGGTATTAAGCGCGTCTGTGTGGCGATCGGAGACCCCGACCCGCGTGTCTCGGGTGCCGGTATCGAACGGCTTAAGAATGCCGGAGTCGATGTTGCGGCGGGCCTCCTTCACGACGATGCCATGGAGGTCAATGCGGGCTTCTTCACGCTCCAGCGCAAGGCCCGGCCGCTCGTCACCTGGAAGACAGCGACCACGCTCGACGGCCGCATCGCAACGCATTTGGGCGAAAGTCAGTGGATTACCGGAGAATTGGCCCGCCAGCGCGCGCATCTTCTTCGCGCCACTCACGATGCAATCTCGGTCGGCGTCGGCACAGCCTTGACGGATGATCCCGAACTCACCTGCAGGCTGCCGGGCCTCGAGGCGGCATCGCCCGTCCGCGTTGTGATCGACGGCAGGCTGCGCACGCCGCTGACGAGCCGGCTTGTCTCGACGAACGTTTCAATACCGACCTGGTTCGTCACCCGTTCGGATGCGCCGGAGGAACGCCGTAACACGTTGTTGCGCCTCGGCGTCGCTGTCATTTTGGTACCGCCTGGCGAAGGCGACCGGCCCGACCTCAATGGCGCCTTGCGTGAACTCGGCAAGCGCGGGATCACCCGCCTCCTTGTCGAGGGTGGCAGCCAGCTCGCTGCTGCCCTGCTTCGCGAAGATCTGGTCGATCGGATCGCCTGGTTTCGCGCGCCGATCGCCGTCGGCGGCGACGGGCTTCCGGCGGCTGCCGCGTTCGGCGTCGACAGGCTCGCCGAGGCGCCGCGCTTCGAGCGCACCTCGGTAATTTCCTGCGGCGTCGATACGCTGGAAACATTCTCGCGTCGAGCATAGCTTAGCGCGATGTTCACCGGCATCATCACCGACCTTGGCCGGGTCCGGTCAGTCGAGCAGGCCGCAAGCGGCGACACCCGTTTCGCCTTCACGACCCGTTATGAGATGGCATCGATCGCGCTCGGCGCATCGATCGCCTGCTCGGGCGCGTGCTTGACGGTGGTCGAGAAGGGTGCGGACTGGTTCGCCGTCGAAGTTTCCGGGGAAACCCTCGCACGGACAACGCTCGGCACATGGGCCGTCGGCCGCGCCGTCAATCTCGAACGCTCGCTGCGTCTCGGAGACGAACTCGGCGGCCATCTCGTAAGCGGCCACGTCGACGGCGTCGCCCGGATCGTCGAAATCATTCCGGAAGGCGGCAGTATGAGGCTCATGTTCGAGGTTGCGGCCGGGCTTGCCAAGTTCGTCGCTTCCAAAGGGTCGGTCGCAATCGACGGTGTCTCGCTCACCGTAAACGAGGTGGATGGCGCATTTTTTGGCGTCAATATTATCGACCATACGCGGCGCGTCACGAGCTTTGGCGAAGTGGCGGTCGGAGACCGGGTCAATCTTGAGGTGGATATCTTGGCACGCTATGTTGCTCGCCTCCTGGAGAGGAGCTGAACGTGCCGCACAGCAGGTTTTTGTCGTCAATCGAGGAAGTCATCGACGATTGTCGCAATGGGCGGATGTTCATCCTTGTCGATGACGAGAGCCGTGAGAACGAAGGCGATCTCGTCATTCCCGCGCAAATGGCGACACCGGATGCGATCAACTTCATGGCGAAGCATGGCCGCGGCCTTATCTGCCTCTCTCTGACCCAGGCGCGCATTCACGAACTTGGCCTGCCCCTCATGCCCCAACATCACGCCTCGCGCCATCAGACGGCATTCGCCGTCTCGATCGAAGCGCGCACGGGCGTGACGACGGGCATATCCGCACCGGATCGCGCACGAACCGTATCGGTCGCGATCGATCCCATGCGAGGCAAGGACGACATCGTCACGCCGGGCCATGTATTCCCACTCGTGGCGCGCGACGGCGGGGTGTTGGTGCGCGCCGGACACACCGAAGCTGCCGTCGATCTGGCGCGGCTTGCGGGATTGAACCCGTCGGGCGTCATCTGCGAGATCATGAACGACGACGGCACGATGGCGCGGATGCAGGACCTTATCAAATTTGCCCAGTTCCATAATCTGAAAGTCGCCAAGATCGCGGATCTGATCGAGTACCGGCTGAGGTACGACCGCATCGTTCAACGCAGCGTGGAAACCGCCGTAAAGAGCAAATATGGCGGTGAGTTCCGCATGGTGGTCTACGTCAACAAAATCGCCTATGCCGAACATATCGCATTGGTGAAGGGAGACGTGTCGTCCCGAGAGCCGACGCTTGTGCGCATGCATGCGCTCGATGTGCTCCATGACGTCGTTGGGGAGCGAAGTGGCGGACGCGGCGGCGAGATCGAGGCGTCGATGCGGATGATCGATGAGGCTGGCCGGGGTGTCGTCGTTTTGATCCGTGAGCCAAGTGCGACCCGGTTATCGGATATCGTGACCGCGCGCGTGACGGGCGGCTCAGGTGCCACGACCGGTCTGCGCGATTACGGAATCGGCGCCCAGATTTTGCTCGACCTCGGGGTGCGCGATATGATCCTGTTGTCCAACACGAAACGCACGATCGTCGGTTTGGAGGGCTATGGGCTCAGTGTTGTCGAGCAGCGGCCCATTCCGGCTGGCGGGGATTGATCGCGCATGGCCAACGCACCCCATATTCTGATTGTAGAAGCGCGTTACTATGAGGACATCGCGGACGAGTTGGCGCGCGGTGCGATGGATGCGCTCGAGAAGGCGGGTGCGAGCTATGAGCGCATCACCGTTCCCGGTGCCTTCGAAATTCCCGCCTTGATCAAATATTCGATCCGCAGCCGCGATTTCTATACGGCCCGTCCGCGCTTCGACGGATTCATCGCGCTCGGCTGCGTCATTCGAGGCGAGACGAGCCACTATGATCTTGTGTGCAGCGAGTGCGCGCGAGGTCTGCAGTCGCTTGCCGTCGAATATACCCTCGCACTTGGCTTCGGCGTGCTTACGGTTGAAAACCGAGAGCAGGCTTGGGCGCGCGCTTCGCTCACCGGCCGCAACAAAGGTGGCGAGGCGGCGCGCGCGTGCCTTGCGATGGTCGATCGCAAGCGCACATTCCGTCTCTATCCGCGCTGATAGATCATGGTGGAGCGTCCCGACAAGAGCCCAGCCGAAGGAAAATCGCCGACCAATGTGCACCGCCTTAGTTCGGCGCGCTTGGCCGCGGTTCAAGCGATCTATCAGATGGAAATGACGGGTGCCGCGGCCGACGGTGTTGTCGCAGAATTTCTCCTTCATCGTGGAGGGGCCGAGCTCGGGGAAGGCGAGAATGCGGTCGAAGCGGACAAGGCGCTGTTCGCGGACATCGTGCACGGTGTGTCAGCACAGCAGGATGAACTCGACCGGCTGATCGGTTCGACCCTGGTCGAAGGCTGGCCGCTCGCCCGCATCGAAAAGGTGATGGCGGCGGCGCTGCGCGCAGGTGCCTATGAGCTCCTCCGGCGGGCGGACGTGCCGGCACGGGTCGTCGTGAGCGAATATGTCGACGTGGCGCACGCCTTTTTTGAGGGCAAGGAGGTCGGAATGGTCAACGGCGTCCTCGACCGGCTCGCGCGCTTGCTGCGCGAGGCGGAGATGGCGGACACGGCGATGCCGGATCCCTCGCAAAAATAGGGGTCGCGCACTGTGCCGGGCAAAGCAGCGGGACGCCAGCGGCCGAGCGAATTCGAGCTGATCGCGCGGCTATTCGCACCTCTTGCCTCGAAATTTCCCGATGCGTACGGTCTCGAGGACGACGTGGCCTACTTGCGTGTTGCCG